>JAWWBS010000047.1 GCA_033720895.1 Gammaproteobacteria bacterium | reverse complement strand
TCTGCGGACGACAGCATCTTGTCAAAACGTGCCTTTTCGACGTTCAGGATCTTGCCCTTCAAGGGCAGGATGGCCTGGGTACGACGATCGCGGCCCTGCTTTGCCGAGCCACCCGCAGAGTCACCCTCCACCAGGAAAAGTTCGGACAGTGCCGGGTCGCGTTCCTGGCAATCAGCCAGCTTGCCAGGCAGGCCGGCGATATCGAGTGCGCCCTTGCGACGGGTCATTTCGCGCGCTTTGCGCGCTGCCTCGCGAGCACGCGCGGCGTCGATCACCTTCCCGCAGATCGCCTTTGCTTCCTGCGGGAACTCCAGCAGGTAGTCGTTCAGCTTTTCCGCCATGACCGATTCGACCACGCTCTTCACTTCCGAGCTGACCAGCTTTTCCTTGGTCTGGGAAGAAAACTTGGGATCGGGAACCTTGACGGACACGACGGCGGTCAGGCCTTCGCGGGCATCATCACCCGCCATGTTGACCTTTTCCTTTTTCAGCAGGCCTTCGGATTCCATGTAGTTGTTCAGGGTGCGTGTCAGGGCACCGCGGAACCCGGCCAGGTGGGTGCCACCATCGCGTTGCGGAATGTTGTTGGTGTAACAGAAAACATTTTCCTGGTAGGAATCATTCCACTGCAGCGATACCTCGACCGTGATGTCGTCCTTCTCGGTCTGGATGTAGAAAATATTGTCGTGCAGCGGGGTCTTGTTGCGATTGAGGTGTTCGACAAAGGCGCGGATGCCGCCCTGGAATTCGAAGATATCCTCTTCTTCGCTGCGCTCGTCTTTCAAGTGAATCCGCACGCCCGAGTTCAGGAATGACAGTTCGCGCAGGCGCTTGGCGAGGATGTCGTAGTGGTACTCGGTCTGGGTGAAGATTTCCTTGCTGGGCTTGAAGCGCAACTCCGTACCGGTATCGTCGACGTCGCCCTTTGCTTCCAGCGGCGTGACGGGCTCGCCCATGCGGTATTCCTGTTCATGCAACTTGCCGTCGCGCTTGATGCGCAGGAAAAGCTGCTCCGACAACGCATTCACGACGGACACACCCACACCGTGAAGACCGCCCGAAACCTTGTAGGAGTTGTCGTCGAACTTACCGCCGGCGTGCAGCACGGTCATGATGACTTCCGCAGCCGAACGTCCCTCCTCGGGATGCATGTCGGTGGGAATACCGCGACCGTTATCGGAAACAGTGACCGAATCATCGGCGTGCAGGGTGACCAGGATCTCGGAGCAATGGCCGGCCAGCGCCTCGTCGATCGAGTTGTCGACGACCTCGAAAACCATGTGGTGCAGGCCGGTGCCGTCATCGGTGTCGCCGATGTACATGCCGGGCCGCTTGCGTACGGCCTCTAGCCCCTTGAGAACCTTGATATTGCTGGAGTCGTAGGTTTTTTTATCAGTCATTTAGTAAGCCTCGGAACAAGGCCGCCAGTATATCATTTCCGGGCCACTTTGACCTGTTTTGAGGTGGCTTATTTATTTAATAAAAACAAAGACTTATGGTTCAGAAACAGGTGAGATTCTGCCGTGTTCCACGTGGAACACGTGGCCCCCTTCCAAATGGGTATTCCCGATATCTTCAGGGGAAATTGCCGTCAGGATAAGTTGGCAATCCTGCTGCTTCAGGAGGTCGATGAATCGCTCGAGATGGACTGAATCGAGCTCCGCGGCGAGGTCATCCACCAATAACACCACCTTGCTGCCAATGCGGCGGTTGTAGAGCTGGACCTGCGCCAGCCACAACGCGCCAGCCAGGATCTTGAGCTGGCCCCTTGAGACCCGTTCCTGGGCCGCCACCCCTTCAACCAGCATTCGAACTTCGGCGCGGTGGGGTCCGTAGCGGGTGATTCCCTGCTCATAATCCCTCTCCTGGTGCCGCAGAAGATTCTCGCCGTAGGACTCACCTTCCGCCCAGCCCCGCTGGTACTCCAGGCTGACGGCTGGCTGGTCGAGCAGGTGCCTCGCGTATTCAGTGGCCAGCGGTTCGATCGCTTCGAAAAACGCCTGGCGGTACGCATCAACCCTAAGCCCTGCTGACACCAATTGCTCGGTCCAGGGTTGCAGAGCCTTTGCGGGCAACCGCTGCTTCAAGCCCTCGTTACGCTGCCGCAGCGCTTTGCGGAAAACCTGCCAGGCCTGTTGGTACTTCGGTTCCACGTGGAACACACCCCAGTCCAGCCAGCGCCGCCTCTCGGCCGGCCCCTCACTGATCAGGCGGTTCATCTCGGAATCCAGGACCACCACGGGCAGCAGTCGAGCGGCTGCGGCCAGTGATTCCAGGGGTTTGCCCCCCAGTCGCGCCCTGGCCTCGGAGCTCGACCTGGCCATGCCCAGCACGACCTCACCGCTGTGGCTCTCCACCCTGGCCACCACTTCCAGGCTGTCGCTCCCCGCGCGTATCGCTCGTTCAATACGCGACGTCCTGAACGAGCGGCCATGTCCCAGATAAAAAATCGCCTCGAGCAAGCTCGTCTTGCCCGAGGCGTTCTTTCCGATGATCCAGTTGATTTCAGGCGCCAGCTCAAGCTCCGCTGAGTCGAAACACCGATAATCCTTGACCGTAAGTCGCTTCAACATCTCCCTGGTCTGGCACCACGGCGGGCGCTTACAGCCTCATCGGCATGACAACATAGCGTGCGTTCGCATTGCCGGGCTCTTCCACCAGGCAGCTGGAGTTCGGATCGGACAGGCTGAGCTGAACCGTCTCTCCTTCCACCGCCCCGAGGGCATCCATCAGGTACGTAACGTTGAAGCCGATTTCCAGGTCACCGCCGTCGAAATCGATTTCCAGCTCTTCTTCCGCCTCTTCCTGCTCAGGGTTATGCGCCTGGATCTTCAGGATGCCCGGGGCCAGCGTGAGTCGAATGCCTCGATACTTCTCGTTGGAAAGAATCGCAGTGCGGCCCAGCGCTTCTTTCAACAGGGCCCTATCCATCACCACTTCCTTATCGGACCCCTGCGGAATGACGCGCTCGTAGTCCGGGAAGCGCCCATCGATCAGCTTGGACGTGAACTGCAAGCCCGCAAAGGCAATGCGAATGTGATTGCTGCCGAGCTCGACCTTGACCGACTCGTCCGAATCACTCAGCAAACGCTGCAATTCCAGGATGCCCTTGCGCGGCACGATCACCTGTTGGCTGGCATCACCGGTCGCCGCCGCCACATCGTAAAGCGCCAGGCGATGCCCGTCTGTTGCCACACCGCGAAGGATGTCACCGCGCATTTCGATCAGCAGGCCGTTCAGGTAATACCGCACATCTTGCTGCGCCATCGAGAAAGAGGTCCGATCAAGCAAGGTCTTGAGTTGCCCCTGCTCGATCTCGAAACTGGCTTGCGTCTTGATGTCCTCGATCAAGGGGAATTCGGGGGCCGGTAAAGTAGACAGCGTAAACCGACTCCGTCCCGACTTGATGATGATCCGATCGCCCTCCTGCTCGACCACCACCTTGGATTCGTCCGGCAGGGCTTTAAGGATATCCAGCATCTTGCGGCCAGGTACGGTGATCTCCCCCTCGCTGGCGTTCTCCAGCGAAATGCTTGCCAGCAGCTCGACCTCCAGGTCCGTGCCTGTCACTCGCAGCGCGTTACCTTCAGCTACCAGCAGTATGTTCGATAGCACCGGCATCGTCTGGCGCCGTTCAACCACACCCATGACTGCCTGCACAGGCTTTAGAAGGTTCTCTCTCTGAATCTCGAATCGCATGGCTTCACCCATTTATCCACGTTGTCTAAACAAGTAGTTTTTATCTTATTTATACTTACTGTTATTATTACTAGGCCACGGCCCATCTGTGTATAACTATATTTTAATCTTTAAATTCAAGAACTTACACTCCAATTTCCATCATCCCAGCCTGTCCACCCATGGCCTTGGAAGGTCTTGACGTCCTGTGGATGGAAATTGAATAACTTTAATCCCCAAAGTTATCCACAGGCTGCCCACCCTAGGTAGTCAGTGTTCTCAACAGGTTCTGGAAATCCTCCGAGATCCGCAATTCGGTCTCCCGCAGCTCCTTCACCTTGCGACAGGCATGCAGGACTGTCGTGTGGTCACGACCCCCGAACGCGTCACCAATCTCCGGCAGGCTGTGGTTGGTCAATTCCTTGGCCAGGCCCATCGCAATCTGGCGCGGCCGGGTGATAGACCGGCTGCGACGCCGCGACAACAGGTCCGCCACGCGGATCTTGTAATACTCGGCAACCGTCTTCTGGATGTTCTCGATGGTAATCAGCTTTTCCTGCAGCGCCAGCAGGTCACGCAGCGCTTCCTTGGCAAAATCCATGGTGATGGCCTGGCCGGTGAACTTGGAATTGGCAATCACCCGCCGCAGCGCGCCTTCCAGCTCGCGAATATTGGAACGAATTCGCTGGCCAATGAAAAATGCCACCTCGTCCGGTATGGCCACGCCCTCGATTTCCGCCTTTTTCATCAGAATCGCGACTCGCGTTTCCAGCTCGGGCGGCTCGATCGCCACCGTCAGACCCCATCCAAAGCGCGATTTCAGCCGCTCCTCCAGCCCGTCGACCTCCTTGGGATAGCGGTCACAGGTCAGGATGACTTGCTGCTGGCCTTCGAGCAGTGCGTTGAAGGTGTGGAAAAACTCCTCCTGGGAGCGCTCCTTGTTGGCGAAAAACTGGATGTCATCGATCAACAGCGCGTCGACCGAGCGGTAATGCCGTTTGAATTCGTTGATGGTGTTGTGCTGCAGGGCGCGCACCATGTCGCCTACGAACCGCTCAGAGTGCAGGTAGGCGATCCGCGCGTTGGGTTTCCGCTCCAGCAGCATGTTGCCCACCCCGTGCATCAGGTGGGTCTTGCCCAGGCCGACGCCGCCATAGATAAACAGGGGGTTGTAGGCTTCGCCGGGGTTTTCGGCGACCTGCGCCGCTGCCGCCCGGGCCAACTGGTTGGATTTGCCCTCGATAAAGGAATCGAAGGTAAAGGCCCGATTCAGGCGGCTGCCCATCACCGCGCCGCGCGCGGGCGTTGCCTGCTGTCCGCCACTCCCTTGTCGGCCGGGTTCCGGCCGTCGCTCGGCGAGCCCCTCCGGCGCGCCATCGTTCTCCGGCGCGGGAACTTCCCGCATCGCCGAGCCGATACGCATACTGACTCGCGGCGCAGGATCCGCCAGGCGTTCGAGGGTTGCTTCGATGGTGCTCAGAAACCGGTCCTGCACCCACTCCATTACAAAGCGATTGGGCGCCAGGAGCTCGATATTGTCTTTATTTTCAACAGCTTGGAGAGGACGAATCCAGGTGTTCAGGTCCTGGTCGGACAGCTCGCTTCCCAGCGCCGTAACACACCGTTTCCAAACGGAATCGCTCACCTAGAAAAGCCCCCTGGTGCCAAGCATCGCTGCCAAAAGATCGCTGCCTGAATGTCACGTAACGCGCAGCGCAGAAGCTTGGCAGTGTACCCCCTGAAACCCTAGTTATCCACAGCCATCCCCGGCAATTTCCGACCCTCGCGATGCCTGGCGGAAACCCCTGAATTTGTTGACAAAGACGCCAGTCCAACGTAATCTTCCCGACCCTTTGGCTGGCCACGCCGGCCAGCGCAACGAATTCGAGTGAAACGTCAGGACCAGCTGTCATGAAAAGAACCTACCAGCCCAGCAATCTGCGCCGTAAGCGCACCCACGGTTTCCGCGCACGCATGGCAACCAAGGGCGGCCGCAAGGTATTGAACGCCCGTCGTGCCAAGGGTCGGGCCAAGCTCTGTCCCTGAGCCGAGCCGTTGATGACCATGCCTTCCGGTTTACCCGGAAGCAGCGCCTCCTGAACACGGAGGCGTTTTCGTATGTGTTCGGCAACGCGCAGCGCTCCAGTGACCGGTGCTTTACCGTGCTCTACGCCGCTTCCCAGGCACCCCGTTCCCGCCTGGGCCTGGCCATCGCCAAGAAATCGGTCCCGCGCGCAGTCGATCGGAACCGTATAAAGAGAATCGTTCGCGAGCATTTTCGCCAGCACCAGCACGAGCTGCCACCATTGGACCTGGTCGTGATGGCCCGCCGCGATACCGCTGGCAGCCCGAATGACAGCCTGCGAAAGAGCCTGGCCGCACACTGGAAGAAGGTTTCTCGCTGATGCAACGCTTGCTGATTGCACTGATCAAGGCCTACCAGTACCTGCTCAGCCCCTGGCTGGGCGCGCAGTGCCGTTTTCACCCGACCTGCTCGCACTATGCGATCGACGCCATTCGCCAGCACGGCGCGTGGCGAGGCAGCATGCTGACGGTCGGCCGCCTCGGCCGCTGCCATCCCTTTGCACAGGGCGGGCTAGATCCCGTTCCCGGAAAACACCACAAAGCAGTGAAAAATGGATAACCAGAGACTCTTCTTATATGGGGCGTTCTTTTTCGTCGTCTTTTTGCTGTGGCAAGCCTGGCAGAAAGAGCAGGCGCCGACGGCATCGGTCGTGGCCGAAAGCCCGGCAGGCGAGGCAGTCGATGCCTCTGCCCCGCAGGCATCTGCCGACATCCCGGTGGTCGAGGGATTGCCGAGCAGCGATGCTCCCACCGCTGACCAGGCCCCGGCCGCGAGCGCACTGCCCGAACAGCGGGAAGAGCCAGCCGTGGCGGCTGGCGAACCGGTCCGCGTCCAGACCGACGTCTATGACATTGTCATCAATACCCGCGGCGCCGATATCAACGTTGCCCGCCTGACCAACTACCCGCGCGAATCCCGCGACGACAAGGAAGTGGTCGAATTGCTGTCCGACGAAGGCCAGCGCCTGTTCATCATGCAGTCCGGCCTGCGCGCCAAGAATGATGCGCCGGCGCCCGATCACCGCAGCGTGTACCAGACAGCGGCGAACAGCTACGAGCTGCAAGCGGGCGAAGATCACCTCGAGGTTTCCTTCTTCTGGCAGGGCGACGGCGTCGAGATCGAGAAGCGCTACCGCTTCGAACGCGGCAGCTACCGTGTCGGCCTCGAGTACATCGTTACCAACACCACGGATTCTGCCTGGCGCGGCGACCAGTACCTGCAATTGAAGAAGTACCACGTACCCCCCGAGCGTTCGCTGTTCGATCCGTCCAGCTTTGCCTACAACGGCCCTGTCATCTACGACGAGGAATACGAGAAGCTGGACCTCGAAGACATATCCGAGCAGCGCGTATCCCGCGATGCGGAAGGTGGCTGGGTTGCGATGCTGCAGCACTATTTCGCTGCAGCCGTGATTCCGCCGCAGGGAACGGTCAATCGCCTGTATGCCGCTGAAGTCGGGCGCAGTACCTATCGCATCGGGTTCGTGCAACCGGAGCAGGGCATACCGTCCGGCAGCTCGCGCACCTTCGGCAGCGAACTGTTCCTCGGCCCGAAGTTGCAGGACCAGCTGGCGACCGCTGCGCCGAAGCTCGAACTGGCTGTCGACTACGGCATGCTGACCATCATCGCCGAACCGTTGTTCTGGTTGCTCGACAACATCCATGGCCTGATCGGCAACTGGGGCTGGGCCATCATCCTGCTCGTGCTGCTGATCAAGGCGGTCTTCTACAAGCTGTCGGAAGCCAGCGGCAAGTCCATGGCCAAGATGCGCCAGGTCCAGCCGCGCATCCAGGCGCTCAAGGAACGTTATGGCGACGACCGCGAGAAGATGAATCGCGCCATGATGGAGCTGTATCAGAAGGAGAAGATCAATCCGGCGGCCGGCTGTTTGCCGATGCTGATCCAGTTCCCGGTGTTCATCGCGCTGTACTGGGTGTTGCTGGAATCGGTGGAATTGCGACAAGCCGACTTCATGCTGTGGCTGAACGACCTCTCCACGCCTGATCCGTTCTATGTCCTGCCGGTGTTGATGGGCCTGGCCGTCTGGGGCCAGCAGAAGATGAATCCGACACCGCCGGATCCGATCCAGCAGAAACTGCTGATGATCATGCCCGTCATGATGGCCTTCTTTGCCACGGTCATGCCGTCCGGCCTGGTGCTCTACTGGGTGGTCAACTCGGTTCTGACTGCTGCGCAGCAATGGCAGATCAACCGGGTCATCGACAGGAAGGGATTGCGTGGCTGAGCCGCGCTTTGTCCTGATGCATTGATACGGAAGGCGGCCCGCGGGCCGCCTTCTTCGTTCAGGAGTCGATGGTCACCTCGGTTTCGATCGACACTTCATTCTCCAGGCTGCGGTGCACGGGACAGCGATCCGCCATTGCCAACAGCTTGTCATGCAACTCCGCGCCCACGTCCCGGCCCAGCCGGATACGCCGCCGGAAACGATCGATCCGCCCGTCCGTGGTTTCGCAGGACTCGCAGTCCCGGGCATGAATGCGATCATGATCGACACTGACATCGATGCTCCCCACATCGAGATCCTTGTGACGGGCATACATCCGCAAGGTCATGGCGGTGCAACTTGCCAGCGCCGCTGCCAGCAAGCCGTATGGCGTCGGCCCCTTGCCGCTGCCACCGGCCACCGAAACGGGTTCGTCGGCAGCCAGTTTCACGCCTCCCATGTCGACCTCGGTCACGAGGCCGGGGCCGGCATTGGACGCCACGATGTCGGTGTCGTAATCCAGCTCGTCGCTGTCCCGCTCGCCAAGCAGCTGTCGCGCATAAGCGGCCAGCATCCGACCCACGAAATCCGAATCGCGTTCCTGCGACAGCAGGTGGTCGGCCTTGTCGAGCGAGATGAAGCTTTTCGGATGCAGCGCCTCCTCGAACAACTCGGCCGCATTGCCGATCTCGACGGTTTCGTCGAGAGGAGAATGAAAGATCACCAGCGGCCGGCGCAACTCCCGTACCTGCTGACGCCACTCGACGGCTTCGAGGTCGTCGAGCAGCTGCCGGCGAATCCGAAACGGCCGGCCGGCCAGCGTCACGCATGCTTCCCCGTCCTTTCTGATCTGTTCGATATCGCGATCGAACAGGCGCGTGACATGCGCGGGATCTGCCGGTGCAGCGATGGTGGCCACCAGCTTCGCGCTCGGAATCGACGACGCTGCCTGCAGGATCGCTGCACCGCCAAGCGAATGACCGAGCAGGATCTCGACAGCACCATGATGCGCCTCGAGGTGCCTGGCCGCCGTCACCAGGTCGGCGACATTGGACGAAAAGTTGCTCTCGGAAAAATCACCTTCGCTTTCGCCGAGGCCGGTAAAATCGAAACGAAACACCGCGAAGCCTTCACGCGTCATTCGTCGAGCGATGTTAACCGCCGCCTTGATGTTCTTGGTGCACGTAAAACAGTGCGCGAACAGGACGATACCCCGCATCGCTCCGCCGTCCGGCTTTTCGAGAAACCCGTGCAGCTCGTCGCCGTCGGCATTTTCGAAACGAACAGTCAGCCGCTCACCCATGATCCTCTCCTCCATCGCCGGTCGGCTTAAGCTACCATTGCAGCCATGAATCGTTGCAGCAAACAGCTTACTCGCCATGAACGATGAAACCATAGCGGCCATCGCCACGCCGCCCGGTCGGGGCGGGGTCGGCATCATCCGTGTCTCGGGTCCGGCAGTCACGGAAATCCTGCAGTGCATCTGCAAGCAGCCTCCTGCTCCGCGAAAGGCACGGTTGCACCGACTCGTGGATGCCAACGGCGATGCAATAGATGACGGCCTGCTGCTGTTCTTCCCCGGCCCCGATTCCTTTACCGGGGAGGACGTACTTGAGTTCCAGGGACATGGTGGCCCTGTCGTGATGGACATGGCCTTGCAGCGTTTTCTCCAGCTCGGTGCGCGTGTTGCGATGCCCGGTGAATTCACGCAACGCGCATTCCTCAACGACAAGCTCGATCTTGCCCAGGCCGAAGCCGTTGCCGACCTGATCGATGCAGGCTCCAAGGATGCCGCCCGCGCAGCAACCAGGAGCCTGGAGGGCGAGTTCTCCAGGCACGTGAACGAACTCGCAAGCCAATGCCTGGACCTGCGCATGCATATCGAGGCCGCTATCGATTTTCCCGAAGAAGAAATCGACTTCCTCAGTGACACCCGCTTGCTCGAACGCATGCAGTCCCTGGTCGACGCTGCAGAGCAGACCTTGCGCCGCGCCCATCGCGGTCGAGTGCTGCGTGATGGAATAGAAGTGGTGCTTGCCGGCGAACCGAATGTCGGCAAGTCCAGTCTCATGAATGCCATTGCAGGACGGGAGAGCGCGATCGTTACCGACGTCGCCGGCACCACGCGCGACATGTTGCGCGAGTACGTGGAGATCGAAGGGCTGCCAGTGCATCTTGTCGATACGGCCGGTCTTCGCGAGAGCTCGGATGTTGTCGAGGCAGAAGGCATACGCAGGGCAACGCGTGCGATGGAGCAGGCAGACATCATTCTTGCGATCAGCGACGCCGGCAACCTGCAACCGATCAAGGGAATGCCGACGAGCGACAACATCATCAACGTGCACAACAAGATCGACCTGCTCGATCGCCAGCATGCACCAGCAGACAATGACGCGGTGTGCGTTTCGGCGAAGACCGGCGAGGGCATGAGCGAACTCCTGAACAGGATTCGCGACCTGGTCATGCGTTCGGACGACAATGAACGCAGCGAAAGCGACTTCACCGCACGCACGCGCCATGTCGATGCGCTGCAGCGTTTCGAACACGAGCTCCAGCTTGCGCGCAGTGCGCTGTTCGAACGCGCCGAGGGCGAGCTGGCGGCCGAACATCTTCGCTATGCCCACGACGCGCTTGGCAGCATTACCGGCAAGGTCAGTGCCGACGAGCTGCTGGGTGAGATTTTTTCCCGATTCTGTATCGGAAAATAGTTTAAAAACAATGAGTTACAGTGTTTTTTCGCCCCAGGCAATCCCCGGGCGCTAAAAAAACCCTATAAAATTCAACACGTTATGCTTCCCCGCCCCCTTCCTGGCGGGCCTCAGGGAAATATTTCAGCAAATTTCGGAAATTACCCACACTTGTTGACCTGCGCGCACAAGTAAGGCTATGTTCTCCGGGCAGCTCCCTATTTTTGGCTGCAATAAGCAGGAGGTAATAACATGAAAACCATTAAGCGCCTTGGCAGGCTGCTGCTCGTAGCAGCGTTCGGCCTGTCGGCCTTGACGGTTAGCCAGATCACCACGGCAGCGTCGAACGTCGACGGCTTCATCGTGGGTACGGTCTCGGTTGACGGTCAGGGTGTTTCGGGTGCCACCGTTACGGTGACTAACCCGGATACTGGCTTTACGCGCACTGGCACCACTTCTGGTGACGGTTCGTTCCGATTCACGTCTCTGCCGGTTGGTTCGTACAACGTGCAGGCGACTGCTAGTGCTGGTAATGCCGCACGCAATGGCGTTCGCGTCAGCGTCGGTACCGGTACCACGGTCAACCTGTCGCTGGACGAAACCGCTGACATCGGCGAAGTGACGGTCGTGGGTTCGCAGATTTCCCCGATCGACATCACCTCGACCGAATCGGCCACCATCCTCGGCGAGCAGACGGTTGACCGCATTCCGGTGAACCGCAACCTGACCGACGTGGCTCTGCTGGCTCCGGGTACCACCCGCGGTGATACCGCGTTCGGTAACCTGGCGTCCTTCGGTGGTTCGACCGTCGGTGAGAACATCACCTACATCAACGGTCTGAACGTCACCAACTTCCGTAACGGCCTGGGCTTCTCCACGGTTCCGTTCGAGTTCTACCAGGAATTCCAGGTGAAGACCGGTGGTTACTCGGCAGAATTCGGTCGTTCGACCGGTGGTGTGATCAACGCCGTTACCAAGTCGGGTACCAACGAGTACAAGTACGGCTTCAACCTGTTCTTCGAGCCGTGGCTGGATGACATCAACGGTCACGCACCGGACGTCTACCGCAGCTTCGAGCAGCTGGTTGGCGGCACGGTTGCTTCCAGCAACCGTATCTGGCGCAACAACTCGGAAGACGAAGGCACCAGCATGGAAGCCAACGTCTACGCGTCGGGCCCGATCGTGAAGGACAAGGCGTTCTTCTACGTCATCTACAACCTGCGTGATAATTCCGCCGAGAACTACGGCGAAACGATCTTTGCAGACACCGAGTCGGATGACGACTTCTGGGGCATGAAGCTTGACTGGAACCTGTCGAGCAACCACTCCCTGGAGCTGACCGCGTTCTCCGATGCTCGTACGATCTCCACCGCTCAGTACGACTACGACTACAGCAGCAAGACTGTTGGTGCTCTGGACGGTACGGCTGAGTCGGAGCGTGGCGGTGACAACTTCATCGTCAAGTACACCGGTCGTTTCACGCCGGACTTCTCGCTGTCCGTTTCTTACGGTGAGAACGAGTACTCCCTGCAGGACACCTCCTCTGTGGATGCGTGCCCGATCGTTATTGACGCCATCGACGGCGACAACAACGGCTGCTGGGTGAACGTGTTCCGCGGCGAAGGTAACGAAGATACTCGCGAAGCCATGCGTATCGACGGCGAGTGGTTCATTGGTGACCACCAGCTGCGTTTCGGCCTGGATAGCGAAACCAACACCTCGAACTCCAACCAGGAGTACAGCGGTGGCGGTTACTGGCGTTACATCACCACCACCCCGGGCGCTACGCTGACCAACGGCGCTACTGTTCCGGCTGGTGTGACTGAAATGGTTCGCTTCCGCTACTACGGTGTCGGTGGTTCCTTCGAAACGGAAACCTCCGCCATCTACGTGGAAGACACCTGGCAGGTCGCTGATGACCACGTCCTGCGTATCGGTCTGCGTAACGAAACCTTCGAGAACAAGAACGGTAATGGCGACGCCTTCATCGACATCTCCAACCAGCTGGCTCCGCGCCTGGGCTGGGCCTGGGATGCCATGGGTGACGGCACGCTGAAGGTCTTCGCGAACTACGGTCGTTACTTCCTCCCGGTTGCTAACAACACCAACGTTCGCCTGGCTGGTTCCGAGCTGTTCTACGAGGAGTACTACACCTTCACCGGCATCAACACGGCTGATGATTCCCCGACGGGCATCACCGAAGTCGGCTCGCGTTCGTTCTTCTCGAACGGCACCGTGCCTGACGTCCGTGAGACCACCGACGGTGACCTCGACCCGATGTACCAGGACGAGTTCCTGTTCGGCTTCCTGAAGGAACTGGACAGCGGCTGGGTTGTCGGTACCCGTGTGATCTTCCGTGACCTGAAGAGCACGCTGGAAGACATCACCATCAACGAAGCTCTGATTGCTCGTGGCGTCTGGGACGGTGTTGACCACTACATCCTGACCAACCCGGGCTTCGATGCCGAGTTCTACTTCGACGTCAACGCTGACGGTGTCCTGACCCAGGACGAGTTCTTCGAAGTGTCGGCTGAAGAGCTGGGCTATCCGGAGTCGGAGCGTTACTACAACGCTGTCGAATTCCTGTTCGAACGCGTCTGGGATGGCGTCTGGTTCCTGCAGGGTTCGTACACCTGGTCGCAGTCCTACGGTAATAACGAAGGTTATGTCCGTTCGGATAACGGTCAGGACGACGCTGGTCTGACCACGCTGTTCGACTTCCCGGAACTGCTCCGTGGTGCTTACGGTCCGCTGCCTAACGACCGCACGCACTCGCTGAAGCTGTTCGGCGCATACCAGTTCGCTCCGAACTGGCGTGTGGGTGGTAACTTCACCATGTCGTCGGGTCGTCCGATGAGCGCCTTCGGCGTTGCACCGGAAGATTCGATTCTGGGCTACGGCTCGGAATACTTCTACGCAGGTGGTGCTCCGGAGTATCGCGGCAAGCGCGGCGAAACCCCGGCTACCGTTCGCCTGGACCTGTCGGTTGACTACGACATGACCATGGCTAGCGGCGCTACGGTGAACTTGGGCGTTGACGTGTTCAACGTCTTCAACTTCGTCAACGCTACCGAGATGGTTGAACAGATCGAAACGGATTCGGGTAACCCGAACTACCTGTACGGTCTGCCGAGTGCCAACCAGACTCCGCGTTACGTTCGTCTGCGTGCCCAGTTCGACTTCTAAGAAGTTGATCTGAGCGAAAGATGAGCCGGGGGCCTTCGGGCCCCCGGTTTTTTTATGCCTGTCTCCCGGGCCTCCCGGCCTTTGACCCTTGCAACTTCCAGTCGCACTGCACCGTCCACGCCAGCTTCCCCGCCCCGCTGGCCGGCCGCCTGGCAGGATGCCTGCATCACCATCACGGCCACACGAACCTTACCTCCTGTCCCATGTCCACGCTGCCCGCTACGACCCGTGCCACGGGCTGCCTGCTCAGCGCCGTGTCCCGGCAAGCTTCAGGCCTGCTCGACGGCGGCGATCCCTGTCGGACCTCGCGCTTCCCTTGCGCAGCCCAAGGCGACACGCTGGGCGACACCCGGGGGCGTTGCGGCAACGACGGCCCGGGTACGAGGAGCGCCCTGACGGCCAGGCAAAAAAAAGCGGCCTTGCGGCCGCTTCAGGAAACGCAGGATGCCGGCGACTAGCCGAGGATCCGTTCCGAGCGATAGATCCATACCGCCGCGCCGGTCAGCAGGGCGCCCAGCAACAAGGTGCTGCCACCGGAAAACGCCAGCAGCAACCAGGAAATATCCGTGCCCTTGATGCTTTCAAGAATGATCAGGTGCTGGCTGAGTCCCGGCACCAAGGCCGTGCCACGAGTCAGGTCGCCGCTGGCAATGCTGCTGATGAT
Organism: Gammaproteobacteria bacterium; assembly: GCA_033720895.1. Lineage (NCBI taxonomy): Bacteria > Pseudomonadati > Pseudomonadota > Gammaproteobacteria > Gammaproteobacteria bacterium. The sequence goes on along the minus strand of JAWWBS010000047.1, from coordinate 3,487 downwards.
CACCGGCACCAGCGGCACCAGCATCACGATCGACAGGTAGGTCTGGGCCTCCTTGTAGCTCTTTGCAAAGGAGGCCACCAGCGTCAGCATGCCGGCGGCGAAGAACCCGAATGGCGCAACCGCCAGCATGATGAAGGCCAGCTGGGCAGCGCTGAGGCTGGCATCCATGCCGATGGCTTCGAGTCCGATCATGGGCATTGCCAGCGCGAACATGCCAAGGCTCAAGGCCAGCGAGGCCAGCGAAAACACGAAGGCGGCCATCACCTTGCCGAGTACAAGCGAGCCGCGGCTGACCGGAAGGCACAGCAATGGCTCGAGGGAGCCCCGCTCGCGTTCACCGGCGGTGGCATCGATCGCCAGGTAGAAGCAGCCAAGAATGCCGGCCAGCAACACGAAATACGGCAGCATCGCAAAGACCAGCGTCGAGCGGCTGGCTGCGGTGGAAACATCCCTCTCATCCAGCAGCAACGGTTGCAGCAACTCCGGTGCAATGCCCCTGGCCACCATGCGCAAGGCCACCTGCTCGCGGCCCCAGCCTTCGAGCAGCGTGCTCAGCCGGTCGCCGCGTTGCCGCGACTTGCGCTCCGCCCCGTCGGTCCAGATCTCCAGTCTCGCCCGCTTGCCCGCGTCGAGCTGCTGCTGGAAGGCTGCGGGAATCACCAGCACGGCCTGTTCGCGGCTGTCAGCCAGGATCGTCTCCGGCGCTGCACCCTGCTCGGCAAGCTTGATGTCGGCGCCTGCCATGGCGAGCTGGCTCAGCAGTTCGGGCGCATGCTCGGCACCCAGCGCGATGACCGGAATCGGCTGGCTGCCTTCATCGAGCTCCCGGTCGATCACGAACTTGATCATCAATGAAAAGACCAGCGGCCCGAACAGGGGGCCGAATACCAGTGCCGTCAGCAGGGTGCGTCGATCACGCAGGTTGTCGATGACTTCCTTCAGGAAAATGCTCCAGGTCGTGTTCATGCCGCGCCCTCCGTGACTGCCTTGATGAAGACCTCTTCCAGGTCCTCCTCGCCAAACTGCTCGCGCAGTGAATCTGCATCGCCATCGGCAATGATCCGCCCGTCGGCGATGACCACGATCCGGTCACACAGGGCTGATACCTCCTGCATGACGTGGCTGGAAAACAGCACGCAGTGGCCGTCCTCCCGCAAGCCACGCACCATTTCCCGCAGGCTGCGCAAGGCATAGACATCCAGCCCGTTGGTCGGTTCGTCGAGAATGATGTTGCGCGGCGAATGCACCAGCGCACGCCCCACGCAGACTTTCATCTTCTCGCCCTGCGAGTAACCCTTGGCGGGACGGTCGGCGACGTTGTCGAGTTGCAGCTGGCGCACCAGCGAGTCGACCCTGTCATCGAGTTCGCTGCCGGCAAGGCCCAGCAATGCGCCGAAGTAGCGGATGTTCTCGCGACCGGTCAGCCGCGGGTAGACCCCGGCACCATAGGGCAGCACGCCGAGGTGCCGAATGGCCTCGGAACCCTCGACCGCCACGTCACGACCATCGACCAGGACACGCCCGGTATCCGGTCGAATCGCGCCGGCGATCATGCGCAGCGTGGTCGATTTGCCGGCACCGTTCGGGCCAAGCAAGGCGGTCACCTTGCCATCCGCCGCGTCCAGGCTGACATCCGAGACCGCCTTCACCTTGCCAAAATGCTTGGCGACTGTTTCAACCTTGATCATCATGACCTCCCAGGTCGGCGGCATTGCGGTTCAGGAAGAAGGGATCGGCCTGGAAATCCTCGAGGCATTCCACGTCGAGATCGGCCGGGCCGGTACCTTCATAGAAGTCGGCCAGGATCCGCGGCATGCAGCCTCGCATGGCCACCCCGTGGCCCTGGCCCTCGGCAACGAGATGCCGCGCATTCGTCAGCAAGGCCATTGCCTGTTCGGCATTGTGCGGTGGTGTGACCGGATCCAGTTCCCCCGAGAGCAGCAATACCGGCTTGTCGCTGGCCACCAGGCTCTTGAAGCTTGCCGGCAGCTCGCGGCCTGGCCACTCGCCACACATGGTGCGCAGGCTGGCGAGGAACTCGTCGCCGAGGTAGGCGTCGCTCGTGCCGGCCGACTCGACCGGAAAGAACGGAAAGTCTTCGGTGCAGACCACGGCGTTGTGCATGCCGATGTTGATCGATTCACCGATTTCACTGGCCTGGTTGCTGGACGCCGCAGCGATCGCATCCCAGCGCTCGTTCACCGCGTCATCCAGCAACAGCGGAAGTAACGACAGGGTCTCCGGTGCATAACTGAACATCCGCACCACCATGGCTACCCGCGGCCAGCTCATGGTCACGTCTTCCATTTCGCCACTATAGGCATCCCGCACGCTGACGCGGCGGCCATCTTCCCCCAGCAGCTCCTTGATCCGCGCCACGCTGTCACGCAGCGCGGGGAAACGTGCCGCACAGCTCTCCTGCTGCTCGCACCGTCGGAACACGTTCTCCAGTGCCCGCTGGGCATCGTTGGCTATCTCCGTGCCGAGGATGGCATCGGGGGGCACAACGCCATCCAGCACCACGCGCTCGACCCGCTCGGGATACTGTCGCAGGTATTCCTGCGCCACCCGTGTGCCATAGGAAATGCCGTACAGGACATAGGCCGGGTAGCCGAGACGCTCGCGCAGGACCTCCAGGTCCCGAACCGCGTCCACGGTCGAATACCAGCGCGGATCGCCTTCCAGCGATGCCAGGCAGTCACGCGTCCAGGCGGCCAGCATGCCCTCGTCCTGGGGCAGCGTTGCCTCCGCCTCCTCGAGCGCTTCGCACCGCAGTGGCGAGGACTCACCCGTACCCCGCTGGTCGATCAGCAAGATGTCGCGTTGTTGCCGAACCGCCGAGAAAGCACCACGCGCTCCCGCAAAGGTCTCGATGGCCGACTGGCCGGGCCCGCCGGCGATGAACACCAGCGGCGCCGCGGCAGGCGCCCGGCTGCGCGCCGGCAAGCGCGCCACCTTCACCGTGATCTGGCGCCCGTCCGGCGCGGCATGGTCTTCCGGCAGGCTGACCTCCAGGCACTCGGCCTTGAGACCAATCGCGCCCTCCGGGCCGATTCGGCATTCCGAGAACTCGGGCAGGCCCGGCGTGGCGCTAGCCAGCAGGCCGCCCAACATGACGATTTCCAGCATGGATCCCCCGATCATTGCGTGTCATTGGACAGCTTCACGATTGGCCAAAAGCTCGCCAATCAGCGAAAATGTGCGGTCATTGTTCCATGCTTTGACAACGAGGCCCAGTCGGGCCTCAGGGAAGACGATGCAGGCACGAGCAAAACAATTCGATGTGATCGTTGTCGGCGGCGGCCATGCCGGCACCGAGGCCGCGCTGGCGGCCGCGCGCTCCGGCGCGCGCACGCTGTTGTTGACCCACAACATCGAAACGCTGGGCCAGATGAGCTGCAACCCGGCCATCGGCGGCATTGGCAAGGGCCACCTGGTCAAGGAAATCGATGCCCTCGGCGGCATCATGGCGCATGCTGCCGACCAG
>JAWWBS010000046.1 GCA_033720895.1 Gammaproteobacteria bacterium | reverse complement strand
TGCTGGAGATCACCCCGGGCGAGCAGGTCGCGCGCCATCAGCTTGGCAAAGGTGGTCGGGCGGCTGGCCACTGCCAGCCCGTCGCGCAGCACGCCCTCGGCTTCGGCGAGGCGCCCCTGTCGGCGGTAAGCGACGTACAGCGCTTCCCGTGCCGCATCGTTGTCTTCGAGCACCGCGAGCCCGTTGCGCAGGTTACGCGTTGCCGTGTCCAGCTGGCCGCGCGACAGCGCACGCAGGCCGGTGTCGATCTGCTGTTGCGCCGCTGCCTGTGGATCGACAAATGCCGGGGCGACCTGCATGGTCCCGGGTTCCTCCGGATCCTGTGGCAGTGACTCCTGCGGTTGCGGCTCTGCTGGCGAAAGGGTCGACGGCGCGGCGTCCGGCTCGCTGCTGCTGGCTGCCCGTGTTGCCGTAGTCGCGGCGACAGCGGAGGTCGGCGCCGGTGCGCGGACAACGGCGGGTTGTCCGGTTTCGTCCTGCTCGGTTTCGGTCGTGCTGCTCACCGCTGGCGTCTCGGCCGGCGCCGCTTCGACGGCCTGTGTCTCGGCGACCACCGGGGCACTCACCTCGGGCGTGACCGCCAGCGTGGTGCTCGAGGTGGTCAGCGGCTCGTCGCTGGCCAGTGCCAGCCAGGCCAGCACCCCGCAGGCAACCAGCAGGATGCCCACCAGCAGCCATGGCAACAGCTCGCGGGCATTGCGCCGGCGCAGGGTGCCGCGGCCGGCGGTCGACGCCGGGTCGCGCTTTTCGAGATCCTCCAGCATGCGATTGATCAAGCTCATGGCAACGGCCAGCCTCCTCCATGGTAGTACCAGACGAAGCCCAGCAGCATGCCGGCCAGTGCGCCGCCCGCCGCCAGTGGCCACCAGTTGCGAACCCGCATGGCACCTTCCGTGTCCTCGATGGCAGGCGTTGCTTCCTGCCTGCCAATGGCGTCCAGGCCCCGGCCATAGGCCACCATCATGGCCTTGTGGCAGAGGATGTTCACCAGCCGAGGGGTACCGCGACTGGCGACAAAGATCTTTCTCAAGGCGGCCCGATCGAACAGCTGGGCGCCCCGGTAGCCCGCAATTCGCAGGCGGTGCCGGATGTACTCGTCCATGGCGTCGATATCCAGCGGGCGCAGCACGTAGCTGAAGGTGATGCGTTGTTTCAACTGCCGGATGTTGCGTTCGTTCAAGCGGCGGTCGAGTTCGGGCTGGCCGAACAGCACGACCTGCAGCAGCTTGCGCTTTTCGGTTTCCAGGTTGGTCAGCAGCCGCACCGCTTCCAGCGTGGCCGCCGGCAGTTCCTGTGCTTCGTCAAGAATCACGACCACCTGCTTGCCTTCGGTGGCCAGCTCGAGCAGGCGCCGGGTGATGGCGCGAACCACTTCGTTCTGCGTGGCACGGGTCGGCAGCTTGACCGACAGCTCGTCGGCGATCGCCTGGCGCATCGCGCCCGGCGAGAGGTGCGGGTTGGGGATGTAGGCAGTCACGAAGGGGTCGCCCAGTGAACGCAACAACTTGCGGCACACCAGGGTCTTGCCGAGGCCCACTTCGCCGGTCACCTTGATGAAGCCCTCGCCGGCCCGCAGTGCCACGAGCAGCGTGTCGAGCGCTTCCTGGTGGCTGCGATAGGCGTAAAAGAAACTCGTGTCCGGCGTCAGCGAAAAAGGTGTTTCGCCGAGGCCGAAGTGTTCCAGGTAGAGGGCGCCACCGGACATGCCTGCCTCAATTGTCGAAACGCGCGCGCGCTTCGCCGGCCACGGCTTCCCAGTCGGCATCATCGGTGATGACGATCGGGCGCAGCAGGATGATCAATTCACTCTTGATCTCGCGCTCGCGAGTGTGACGGAACAGGTGGCCAAGCACCGGAATGTCCTTGAGCAGGGGCACGCCGGCCTCGTCGGTGGTGGTCGATGATTTCATCAGTCCGCCGATGACGACGATCTGGCCGTTGCGGGCGCGGATCACGCTGTCGGATTCGCGAACGGTGCTGAAGGCCAGTGGCAGCTGGCCGGCATCCTCGCCGAGGGTGATGCTCTTGCGCTGATCGGTCACTTCGCTGACCGACGGGTGGATGTGCAGGATGACATCACCACTGGCGCTGATCTGCGGGGTCACGTCGAGCGCGATACCCGAGAAGAACGGCGTCAGTTGCACGGTGCTGTTGGTGTTCGTTGCCGTACCGGTCGTGGTGTTGCTCTGGATGCCGGTGACGAAGAATTCGTCGGAACCGACCTTGATGACGGCCTTCTGGTTGTTGACGGTCGACACGCGAGGGCTGGACAGGACTTTCGCATCACCCTGTGTTTCCAGGACCTCGATGAAGGCGCTGAAGTCGTCACTGTTCACCGCCAGTCCGAACACGCCCCCGAACAGCGAGGTCGGCAACGAGGTGATCGGCGCACCACCGGGTTCGAGCGTTACCTGCTGGCCATTCAATGCAGAAGCCCCGCTGTCGAAAAGATCGCTGGCGCCGACCATGCCGCCGAGTGCGGTGGTCGAGCTGCCCTGGTCGAGAGCCGCCCAGTTGATCCCCGACTGGAAGCCTTCGCTCAGTTCGACTTCGATGATTCTTGCTTCCAGCACGACCTGCCGCTGGGCACTGTCCTGGATGCTGGCCAGGTACTCGGCCACATGGCGATGCTCGTCCGGCATGGCGCGCACGAGAATCACGCCGGTCTGGGCATTGATCACGACCCTGCGGTCGGAGGCGTCACCAATGATCGACTGCAAGGCGCTTTCCAGCTCCTGCCAGAAGTCGCTGCTGCCCTCGGTTTCGATCTTGGTGCTCGGCCGTACCTGGACCTGTGACCCGCCATTGCGGAACACGCCGGAATTCGACTGGCCTTCGCTGTCGTCACTGCCACCCGCCAGCTGTCCCGACGACACGCGGGTCTCGGTCTTGCCGCCGCGCGTGAGATTCAGGTAGTCGACATTGTAAATGCGACTCTGCATCGTCGCCGGCAACACCATGAAGCCCTGTCTCGATGCACGGTAATCGAAACCGTAGAGATCGCGGGTGATCGTCATGACCTCGGCGACAGTCACGTTCTTCAGGGTCAGGGAAATGCTGCCGCGGACATCGGGATGCACCACCATGTTGTAGTCCGTGCCCTTGACCAGGCCCATGAAGAAGTCCCGTGCCGCGATGCGATCCGCATTGACGTCGAAGCGAGGTTCGACATCAGCGGCAGCAAAGCGATACGCCGGCTCGGCCGCGGGCACCATGTCCGCGGCGACCGCCGTGGCCGAAGCACCATCGGTGGCGTCATTGCGCAAGGAGTCCGAAATGTCGGCATCGGTGTCGATGCGGCCGCCGGATGTTCCGGCACAGCCGGCGATGGCCAGGGACAGTGCCGCTGCGAACAGCGACTGCGCAAACAATTTTCTGGGCGAGTGGTTCATCGTTGCTCCGCCTGCGTCTTGATTCTCGTGTCAGTCAGTCCGAGGCGACGACGCTGGCCGTCCACCTCGATGATTACTTCGTATGCCTCGATGGCGACCACGCGGGCGGCCCCCAGTGCTTCACCCTCTTCCAGGCTGCGGCCATTGATCACGGCGACACGCCGCTCGGGCGAGACCACGATCGATTGCACGCGGTAGCTGACGCGCCGAGGCTGGTCCGCACTGCTGTCGCTCGCCAGGCTGCTGGGGCGCATCGGATCGCCGATGGCCGCCGGCTCGCCGGCAGTCGCAGCAAAAGTGCCGATCATGCCGAGGATGCAGAGCCTGAAAAACTGGCGATGGAGTGTCGGTAGTGTCATGTCAGGCACCTATCCAGTCTTCGCTGAGGCTCAGCGTATAGACCCGCAAAACGATGTCGTTTGTCGGGTAGCGATCCGTCTCGATCCGGACTGCTTCCCAGAAGAAATCGGAATCCATGGCTTCCAGCGCCCTGACATAACCGAGGAAGTCGAGGTAACTGCCGCGCAAGCGCATTTCCAGGCCATGGCGGTAGATCCCCAGACTGCTGTCGGCGTCTATTTCCGCATCAACTCCGGTGCCGAGGAACAGCGCCTCGGCTTCCAGGCTCTCGATCCGAACCAGTTCGAGGCCTTGCTGCTTGCGCAAGACCGACTCCAGGACGCTGGCCATGTCCTGCGGCGAAACGACCTTGGCGGTACGTTCGGCAAGTCGTTCGTCGAGAATCACGCGGGCTTTGCCGAGTTCCTCGAGTTCGGCGCGCATCCGTGCATTCGGATCGACCGACTGGTTGGTCAGGATCTGCTGCAGCCGCTGCGACGAGGCAACCAGGCGTTGTTGCAGCAGGGCGCGCTCGTTGGCAATGCGCGTGCTCTCGACGTTCAGTGGTTGCAGGAGAAACACGTCCCAGGCCAGGAAGATGACAGCAACCAGGCCGACGAACACCGCGGCCCGTTCGCGCAGCGTCAGGCCGTCGATCCGGTCAGCAAAAGCTTGCAGTCGCTTGTTGGCCATCAGTTCTCGTCCTCCGGCCAGTTGCTGGCAATGTGAAAATCGACCGCACCCCGGATGTCCTCGCTGCGCGACATCTGCAGTCGCCGGAACCCGCGATCGCGGAAACCATCTTCTTCGCCCAGCTTGCGCACCAGCTTGGGCACCAGGGCGGCGTCCCGGCTCACACCGGCAATTTCCATGTCCCGCCCGCCGTCAGCGACGGCAATGGCCGTCAGCCACAGGCCGCTGATGCGCTGCCGGCCGAAGCCTTCGAGGATGCTCGAAAAGCCCTCGTTTTCACTGAAGTCCGTGCCCTGGATGCGATCCAGGAGTTCGCGCTTGAGGGCGATCTCCTGCCGTGCAGCGGCCAGGCTGGCAGCCAGCGCGGGCTCTTCCTTGCGGTCACCGAGGGTGCGGGTCAGCGACACGATGCGTTGCGCGGTTTCCTGTTCCTGCTGCCGGAGATCGGCGAGCGACTCCCGGTCCTTGGCGGTCTGCCAGTAATCGACGCCCCAGATGAGCCCCATCAGTACGACAAAGCCCAGCACCAGGGTAGCGATCGTGCCGGACGAAAAGACCTTGCGCTGCCGTCGCAGGATCGGTTGGTAGAGGTTGATCTGCTGAGTCATAGCGCCAGCACCTCGTGACGCAGGGCCGCGCCGAGGGCGAGCACCTCGCCGCCATCCGCCAGCTGCCCGGCGCCATCGATGCGCTGTCCGATGTCGAGCGTCTTGACGGGCAAGTCGGTGCTTTCCGACAGGAATCCGGTCAGGCCGGGAATGGCTGCCGTGGTCGGTGTTACCACCAGCGCAGCCAGCGGGCCGATCGGAAAATGGCTGTCGTAGTAATCCAGCGAGCGCTGGATTTCGAGCTGTACCTGTTCTTCCAGCTGGGCCACGGCATCGGCATCGCTGGCCTCGCGGATGGCGCGGCTGCCGAATCCCCAGCGGCGGGTCAGGTAGAGCGTGCCGTTGCGGGACAGCGTGATCATGCTGCGATCCTCGTCCATGTGCAGCAGGGCAATGCCGTTCACCTCGTCGTCCGCCAGCATGGCCAGGTTGCGCAATGCCATTTCCGGAATGTCGACCGTCTCGAGCGTCAGGTGGGCATTCTCGAGAATCTCTGCAGCGTCCGAAATGCGGCTTGCCCGTGCGGCGACGGCATACATCATGCGGTTGCGATTCTGGTGGCGCTGGTCCGGGATTTCGAAGACATCGATGATGGCGTCATCAATGTGGAAATTGATCAGGTCCTTGAGTCGCCAGCGCACGGCGGAGCGCAGTTCCTCGGGGCGCACGTCCGGCGCCTCGACCAGCAACAGCTGGTAATCATCGAAATCCAGCAGGGCATTGACGGGGTAGCCGGAGGCTTCGCGATCAAGGTTGTCGCGCAACGCGAGCGCCAGGTCCTCGCCGTCGGGACGGTTGAACGAATGCAGCGACACGATTTGTGGCTTGGCGCGGCTTCGCGACAGGGTGACGGCATGCAGGGTACGCTCGCGAAACACCAGCGCGGTCATGCCGTCAGATTTCAGTTTCTTGCTAAAAAGGCCCAATGCGATCCCCCCAGTATTCGCACCAGCACGCCAATCCGGGCATGGCGCCAGATAGCGGAATTATGCGCCGCAATTAAACATAATGCACTACGCGACCCTAGTATGAATCTTTTTATACCAAAATGCACATTAATGCTTTCATTTTAGGAGCTTAAGTCGAGATTTTCAGGCCCAATCGAGAAATTGCTCCTGGGCGGGTCCAATTGTCTCCGGACAGCGGCGGTGAACCCTAGATGCAGCCCGCCATGGGGTGGCGGCCGCCCTCCAGCGTGCCGACCAGTTCGCCGACCGATCCGAGCTGGTGGCGTTGCAGGTAGTCGGCAATGCCGCGGTTGATTTTCGGGCAGATCAGCGGGTCGTAGAACAGTGCGGTGCCAATGCCCACGGCGCTGGCACCGGCGATAATGAAGGCCAGCGCATCCTCGGTCGAGGTAATGCCGCCCTGGCCAATGATGGGAATGTTGTGCGGTGCGGCAACCTGGTGTACCTGCCAGGTCTTCAGCAGGGCAATGGGCTTGATCGCCGGCCCTGACAGGCCTCCCTGGATGTTACCAATGACAGCTTCGCGCTTCTCGACATCAACGGCCATGCCCATCAGGGTGTTGATGACGGCAAAGGCGTCAGTCCCGGCCTCGATGCAGCGGCGGGCATTTTCCTGGATGTCGGTCTGGTTGGGCGACAGCTTGGTGATCAGCGGTTTGCGGGTCACCGCCCGGATGGCGTCGACCACGCGCGCCGACATCTCGGGGTCGTTGCCAAAAGCCACGCCGCCTTCCTTGACGTTGGGGCAGGAAATGTTGATCTCGATGGCATCGATCGGCGAGTCCTCGAAGCGTTCGGCGACACGCACGTACTCTTCGATGGTCGAGCCCGAGACATTGGCAATGAAGCGGGTTTCGTCGAAATCCAGCGTCGGCAGGATGTTGTCCACGACATGATCGACGCCAGGGTTCTGCAGGCCGATGGCATTGATCATGCCCATCGGCGTCTCGGTAATGCGGTGCGGGGCGTTGCCGAGACGGGCATCGCCGGTCGTGCCCTTCAGGCAGATGGCCCCGACATCGCGATTCGAGAAACCTTCGACCCGCGTATACTCCTCTCCGAACCCGACGCAGCCGGACAGCAGCACGATCGGCGAATCGAAACGCATGCCGCAGAAGTCGAGTCCGATGGCGGGTGTGTCGATCGCAGCGTCAGTCATGGTTCATCGAGTTCCTGATTCTGGTGGCCCGGCGAGGACCCTATGTTCAAGGTGATACTTTACCAGCCCGAAATCCCGCCCAACACGGGCAACATCATCCGGCTGTGCGCCAACAGTGGCGCCGAACTGCATCTCATCGAGCCGCTCGGTTTCGAACTCGACGAGCCGCGCCTGCGACGGGCCGGGCTCGATTACCACGAGTGGGCCGATGTGCGCGTGCATCCCTCGCTGGAGCAATGCCTGGCCGATCTTGGCCAGCCGCGCCTTTTTGCCTTTTCCAGTCATGCCCGGCATTCGCCTTTCGATGTCAGCTTCGAGCCGGACGATGCCTTGCTGTTCGGCCCCGAGACTCGTGGCCTGCCTGTCGAACTGCGCGAGTCCATGCCAGCGGAGCGCTTGCTGCGCCTGCCAATGCGTCCCGGCAATCGCAGCCTGAATCTCTCCAATGCCGTTGCCGTGGCCGTTTACGAAGCCTGGCGGCAGTGCGGTTTCGAGGGCAGCGCCTGAGCGCTACTCGGTTTCCTGCTTGCGCTCGCGCTCCAGCAGGGCACCCACGGCCTCGCGGGGCGCCAGCTTGCCGGCCAGCACCTGGTGAATCGTTTCCGTGATCGGCATGTAGACGTCGAGTCGACGGGCCAGGGTGACCGTGGCTTCGGCGGCCGTCGCGCCCTCGACCACCTGGAAGATTTCCTTCTTGGCATCGTCCTGCGACTTGCCCTCGGCCAGCGCCAGGCCGAAGCGGCGGTTGCGTGACTGGTTGTCGGTGCAGGTCAGTACCAGGTCACCCATGCCGGCCAGCCCCAGGAAGGTTTCGGTCTGCGCGCCCAGCGCCACGCCGAGCCGGGTAATCTCGGCCAGGCCGCGCGTGATCAGTGCCACGCGGGCATTGGCGCCGAATCCCAGGCCATCCGAGAGGCCGGCGCCGATGGCAATCACGTTCTTGACCGCGCCACCGACTTCCACGCCAACCATGTCGTTGGAGGTATAGGCCCGGAAGAACTCGCCATGCAGCGCGTCAGCAAAGAAGTTTGCAAAGGTCTCGTCGCCTGCCACGGTTATCGCGGTCGGCATGCCCTGGCCGACTTCCTTGGCAAACGTCGGTCCGGACAGCACTGCCATCGGCAGGTCGCCAAGGCATTCGCCCACCACCTCGTGCGCCAGCTTGCCCGAGCCACCTTCGAAACCCTTGGTCGCCCAGGCGAGCCGGGTCGGTCGGTGTCCGCAGGCGGCCACTTTTTCGAGCAGATCACGCAGGGCATGACTGGGCACGACGACCAGCACGTCTTCGGCCAGCGACAGCGCCTTGTCGAGATCGGCTTCGACCTCGAGGGTGTCGGGGAAAGGGCAGTCGGGCAGGAAAAGGGCATTGACCCGGTCGACCCGCATTTTTTCGATCAGGTCGGTTTCGCGCCCCCAGAGATGAACCGATCGGCCGGAGCGTGCCAGCTGGATGGCCAGCGCCGTACCCCAGGAGCCGGCGCCGAGTACGGTGATCGGCGTGTTGTTGTTCTGTGCCACGCTGTTCATGCGCTTCCCCGCTTCGGTGATGTGGCCAGCTTAACCGCAATCCACCTCAGGCGTTACCTTGCACCTGGCTTTCCTGCTGCTGTTGCTGGCGGCGATAGAGCTGCTCGAAATTGATGGGCTGCAGCAGCAGCTGCGGGAAACCGCCCTTGCTGACCAGCGCGTTGATTTCCTCGCGGGCGAAGGGAAACAGGTTGTCCGGGCAGATGATGCCAAGCAGGCGCGAGGCTTCCTCGGCTTCGAAACCCTCGATATGGAACAGGCCGGACTGCTCGACCTCGGTAATGAACGCGACCTTGTCCTGCTGCCTGGCTTCCACCGTCAGCTTCAACACCACCTCGTAGGTCGGGCCATCCACCTGGCGGGCACGGTTGCTGATATTGACGTTCAGCTCGGGCTGCCACTTGCCCTTGAAGATTTCCGGTGCTGCCGGCGATTCGAAGGAGGCGTCACGCAGGTAGATCTTCTGCAGTGCAAAGCGTCGCCCCGAACCGGCGTCGCCCTCGTCCCCCGCTGGCGTGCTGGTTTCGTCGTTCACTGCCTTGTTTCCTCGTCAGTACCCAGCAGCTCGTCGAGCCTGCCGCTGGCATCAAGCTGGCGGAGTTCGCTGAAACCGCCAATCGGTCGACCATGGATGAAAATTTGCGGCACGGTCCGCTGGCCACCCCGCTCGATCATTTCATGCCGGCGCTCCGGCTCCTTGTCGACGCGGATTTCCTCGAACTCGAGACCGCGAGTCTGGAGCAGCATCTTGGCGTGCACGCAGTAACCACAGAACTGGCTGGAATAGACTTCGATCATGCTGCTCACTCCTTGCCGCTGACAACCGGCAGGTTCTCCCGCTGCCAGCCACCGATACCGCCTGCCAGGTTGTAGACCTCGGCCAGGCCGGCCTGGCGCAGCTGCCCGGCCACGCGCGCACTCGACATGCCGGCGTCGCAGTACAGCAGCACGGGCTTGTCCTGCGGCAGCTGCTCGGCACGCTCCGCCACCTCGCCGGAGGGAATGTGGCGAGCGCCCAGCAGGTGCGCCCGCTCGAACGCCTCCTGGCTGCGCACGTCGACCACCGTGGCACCGCGGTTCATCAGCATGACCGCGGCCTGCGGCCCCAGCGACAGGCTGGCCGCGCCCAGGCGGCGAAATTCGTGGAACACGATCATCATCAGCAACAACAGGGCGGCGCTGGATAACCAGGGATAGCGCAACAGAAAATCGAGCAATTCGTTCATGCAACATCCTGCGATTCGAAAGCGATGGCGGCCCGCGGGCCGTTGACGGTCGCGCATTATAACAGGGGGCGAAATGCCGTGGGCGAACGGGTAAAATCAGCCGCCCGTAAGGAATCAATTCTCGCCAACCACGGAATGCCAACGCATGAGCCAGGATCAGACATCTTCCGCCACCCGCCCACGCCCCGTACTGCTGGCCATTTTCGACGGCTGGGGGCACAGCGATGCCATCGAGCACAACGCCATCCAGGCCGCGGACACGCCGCAGTGGGATCGCCTGCGCAAGCAGCACCCGCTGACCACCGTCGACACCTCGGGCATTTCCGTGGGCCTGCCCTCGGGGCAGATGGGCAACAGCGAGGTCGGCCACCTGAACCTCGGTGCCGGTCGCGTGATCTACCAGGAGATCACCCGCATCTCCAAGGCCATCGAGGACGGCGAGTTCGAGCGCAACCGGGAATTGCTGAACGCGATCACCGCTGCGAAGGAGAGCAAGGGCGCGTTGCACCTGGCGGGCCTGCTGTCACCCGGTGGCGTGCACAGCCTGGACGAGCACCTGTTTGCCATGGTCCGGCTGGCCGCGAAGCACGGAGTGAATTGCTACGTGCACGCCATCCTGGATGGTCGTGACATGCCGCCGCGCAGCGCGCGAGAGACGCTGGAGAAACTCGACACCCTGTTTGCGGAACTGCGCAGTGACCACTTCGATGGCGGCATTGCCTCGCTGGTGGGTCGCTACTTCGCCATGGATCGCGACCAGCGCTGGGAGCGCGTCGAAAAAGCCTACCGCCTGATCGCCGACGGCAAGGCGGAGTTCGCGGCCGAGACGGCCGTCGCCGGGCTCGATGCCGCCTATGACCGTGATGAAAACGACGAGTTCGTGCAGCCGACGACCATTGGCGCGGCGCCGCGACACCTGGCGGACGGGGATGCCGTTATCTTCATGAACTTTCGCGCCGACCGCGCGCGAGAGATCACCCAGGCCCTGGCACTCGATGATTTCGAAGGCTTCAACCGTGGCGATCGACCGCGCCTGTCGAGCTACGTCTGCCTGACCGAGTACCGGGCCGACTTCGGGTTGCCGGTCGCCTTCCCGCCGGTCCGACCGAGAAACGTGCTGGGCGAGTACGTCAGCGACCTCGGCCTGAAGCAGTTGCGCATTGCCGAGACCGAGAAATACGCCCACGTCACATTCTTCTTCAATGGCGGCGAGGAAAAGCCCTTTCCCGGCGAGGATCGCGAGCTGATTCCCTCGCCCAAGGTCGCAACCTACGACCTGCAACCGGAAATGGCCGCGCCGGAGCTGACCGAATTGCTGGTCGGCGCCATCGAGTCCGGCAAATACGACCTGATCATCTGCAATTACGCCAATGCCGACATGGTTGGCCATACCGGCAATTTCGACGCCGCGGTAAAGGCCATCGAGGCACTGGACACCTGCCTCGGGCGGGTGGCCAATGCCATCGAAGCGGCCGGCGGCGAAATGCTGATGACTGCCGACCACGGCAATGCCGAGCAGATGTACGACCCGGCCACCGGCCAGGCGCACACCGCGCACACCACCAACCTGGTGCCCTTGCTCTACCTGGGCCGGCCCGCCAGCCTGGTCGAGGGCGGAGCGCTGTCCGACCTGGCGCCAACCCTGTTGACCCTGATGGGCCAGGCCATCCCGCCAGAGATGACCGGCACGTCCCTGGTCAAGCTGGACAGCTGATCTTGGACTGGCGCCGGCGCTGTTGTCTCCCGCTGATGTTGCTGGCGGCTGCGGCCGGTGCCGGCGAGGAACCGGACACGCGCGAAAAGCAGGCCGAGCTGGAGGCGCTGCGCGCCGAGATCCAGGCGGTGCAGCAGCAACTGGCCCGTGATCTTGGCCAGCGCGACCAGCTGACCGGCGAGCTCCGCATGGCGGAGCGCGAGCTGGCGGCGGCGGCCAGCGCCCTGCGCGAAGTGAACATCCAGATCGACTTCAAACAGGATCGCCTGTCCGAGCTCGAAGCCGAGCAACGGGCCCGGCGCGCCCGTCTTGGCAGTGAACGCGAGGCCCTGGCAACGCAGGTGCGGGCAGCCTACCTGGCGGGTCGCGAGGAAAAGATGAAGCTGCTGCTCAACCAGCAGGATCCGGCAACATTCGGCCGCGTGCTCGTCTACTACGATTACCTCAACCGCGAACGTACCGAGCGCATCGAAACCGTGCTGGAACAACTGACCCGCCTGGTCGAGCTGGAGAGCGAGATTGCCGCGGAAGTGGCAGATCTTGCGCGGGTTCGCGAGCAGCGTGCGGAGCTGCTGCAGCGCCTGGAGGCATCGCGAGACCAGCGCGCCACCGTGCTCGCTTCGCTGGAGCAGTCCATTCGCACGCGCAACGCGGAGCTGGATGCCTTGCAGCGCGACGAGAAGGCGCTGGCCGACCTGGTGGCGTCACTGCTGGACGTGTTTGCCGACATCCCGGACCGGCTCAGCGACCAGGTTGCATTCAACAGCCTGCGCGGCAAGCTGTCCTGGCCTGCCGATGGTCGACTGGTGGCCCGCTTCGGACAGCCGCGTGCCGAGGGGCGCATGCGCTGGAATGGCATGATGATTGCCGCCGAACCGGGCACCCCGGTGCGCGCGGTGTCGCACGGCCGGGTGGCCTATGCCGACTGGTTGCCGCATTACGGCCTGTTGCTCATTCTCGAGCATGGCGACGGCTACCTCAGTCTCTACGGCCACAACCAGACGCTTTACAAGGAAGTCGGCGATTGGGTCGTGCCGGGCGAAATCGTCGCGGCGATGGGCGATTCCGGTGGCCAGCAGCGCGCCGCACTGTACTTCGAAATCCGACACAACAAGGATGTGCAGGATCCGGCGCGTTGGCTGAGTTCGCGACGCTGAGCCATACTCGTAACGCGCAGACCACCCAGGCCGAGAGGGGCGACTCCATGGGCAAGCAGCTTTTCATCGCAGCAACCGCACTGCTCTTGTTGCCAGCCGTCATGGCAGCACCGCAGGCGGCCGGGGAGCCTCCGCAAAGCGCCACGGCCGCCGAGACCGATGCCATGCTGCTGGATGTGCTGGCACGCATTCGCCAGGATTATGCCGGCGAAGTCAGTGAAGCCGAACTGCGCCAGGCCGCGCTGCGCGCCATGCTCGACAAGCTGGACCCCCAATCACAGCTGCTGTCCCCCGATCGCTTCAAGACCGTGATGAATGCCGTCGAGTCACGTGACCAGGGTCTCGGACTCGATCTCGAGCGGCGCGCCAAGAGCTATGTCGTCATTGCGCCGATCGATGGCACGCCGGCGGCCGAGGCGGGCGTGGAACCTGGCGACCACCTGCTGGCCATCGACGGCGTGGCCGTTGATGACATGTCGCATGAGCAGGTGCTCGAAGGCCTGCGCGGCACGCCAGGTGACAGGGTCAAGTTGCTGATGCAGCGTGGCTTCAGCGCACCCGTGCTGCTGGAGCTCGAGCACGCCAGCTATCGCAAGCTGCCGGTGACCGGCACCGACATGGGTGACGGTTACCACTACCTCCGCCTGGCATTCTTCAGCACCGACCTGCTGCGCCACCTGCGTGATCATTTCCAACGGATCGAAGCCAGTGACCCCGCCCCGAAAGGCCTGGTGATCGACCTTCGCAACAATCCCGGCGGCATTATCGATGCCGCGATCGAGAGCGCCGACCTGCTGCTGGGCGAGGGTGTCATTACCCGCACGATTTCGCGCAAGCAGGATTTCGACCGGACCGTCATGGCAACGCCGGGCGCGCAGCTTGCCGGCGTGCCGATCATCGTGCTGATCAATCGCGGTACGGCGTCCGCTGCCGAGCTGTTTGCCGCCGCCTTGCAGGGCAACCGCCGTGCGGTGCTGCAGGGCACGGCGACCTTCGGCAAGGGTTCGATGCAGGAGATCGTACCGCTGGCCTCGGGAGAGGCCTTGCGCCTGACCATTGCGTACTATGCGACGCCGGCCGGCATACCCATTGATGGCCAGGGCCTGGCCCCCGACCTGCTGGTGCATGACCGGGGCGCGACCCGCGACCTGCAGGCCACGGCCATGTCACGTTCCATCCTGCCGGGACTGATATCCGGCCAGGAATGGGCCTTCAAGGGGCGTGCCACCATGGTGGAGAATCCCGCCCCGCCCCTGACCCCGGAGACCGACCCGGCGGTGCAACAGGCCATCAACACCTTGAAGGGCCGGCGCCTGCTGTCCGGCTTCGAGCTGGCACCGGAGTGAGCGTGCGCGCCCTGGCCTGGTTGAGCCTGCTGCTGATTCCGGTCTGCACTGCCGGACCCGCAGCGCCGCTGCCGACCGGCGCGGTGCCGAAACTCGCCATCATCATCGATGACATCGGACCGCGTTACCGTGAAAGCCTCGCCGCGACCGACCTGCCCGGCAAGCTGACCCTGGCCTTGCTGCCCCAGCAGCCAAACGCTGCCAGGCTGGCCGAGCGAGCAGCGCGCAATGGCAAGGAAATCATGTTGCACCTGCCGCTGGAAGCCAGCAACGGCAAGGCGCTGGGACCGGGCGGCATCACCCTGCACATGGGCGAAAACGAATTCCGGCAGCGCGTCCGCGACAATCTCGCTTCCATTCCCCACGTTCGCGGCGTCAACAATCACATGGGCTCCCTGCTGACCCGGCATCCCGGCGCGATGACCTGGCTGATGGACGAGTTGCGGCAGGCCGGCAATGTCTACTTCATCGATTCGCGCACCGACCACCGGACCGTTGCCTTGCGGATGGCCGCCGAGGCCGGCTTGCCGCGCGCCGAACGTGATCTCTTTCTTGATAACGTGCAGGACTCGACAGCGATCAGGGCCGAGCTCGAGCGCGCCGTGATGCTGGCGAAAGCACAAGGCCAGGCCGTCGCCATCGCACATCCCTATCCCGAGACACTGCTTGTTTTCCAGCAGGAGCTGGCAGACTTTCGAAGCCGGCATGGCGTGGAGCTGGTGCTGGTCAGCGAGCTGCTGGCGGCGTCGACCGCGGCCATGACCACCACTGCCGAATTCGAGGAGGTGCCCGATGGCGAGCGTACTCGTTCCCCTCGCTGAGGGATTTGAAGAGATCGAAGCCACCACGGTAATCGACCTGCTGCGGCGCGCCGGCGTCGACGTCGACACGGCGGCGCTCGACCAGCGGCTTGTCACCGGCAGCCGCGGCATTCCGGTCCAGGCAGACTGCCTGCTGGACCAGGCATTGCAGCGTGATTACGACATGATCGCCCTGCCGGGCGGCCAGCCTGGCAGCGACAATCTCGCGGCGGACCGGCGCATCATCGAGCTGCTGCAGAACATGGCGGGGGCGGGAAAGCACGTGGCGGCAATCTGCGCGGCACCGAAGGTCCTGCATGCGGCCGGGTTGCTGGCCGGCAGGAATGCGACCGCCTTTCCCGGCGCGCTGGAACAGGCGGATGACGTGACCGTGCTGGATGATGTCATCGTGCGGGATGGCAGGGTACTGACCTCCCGCGGACCGGGCACCGCGATGGACTTCGCGCTTTGCCTCGTGGAAACGCTGTGTGGTCGGGAAAAGCGGGACGAGGTGGAGTCACGACTGCAACGGCCGTGATCGACCCTTACTTGCGGAAATAACCCGCCAGCAGGCCGAGCACGCCAGTTCCCATCACCGCCGCGCCGCCCCAGGTCGGCAGGAATCCCGACACCAGGAACAGGCTGCCGGCAATCACCAGGCTGCCACCGCCGACCAGCAAGGCCGTGGTCTTGCGGCGCTTCTCCAGCTCCAGGCGCAGCGCATCCAGTTCCGGGTTGTGCCAGCGGATTTCAAGCTCGCCCTCCAGTGCCTTGTTCACCAGTCGGCTGATGTTCAACGGCATGTCGCGCACCGCCGCGGACAGCTCCGGGAACTCGCGCTTCAATTCCTTGAAGTAATGGCGGAAGCCGAGCTGTTCCTTCATCCAGTTCTCGAGGAAAGGCTTGGCGGTCTTCCACAGGTCCAGGTCGGGATAGAGATCGCGACCGAGTCCTTCGATGTTCAGCAAGGTCTTCTGCAACAGCACCAGTTGCGGCTGCACTTCCATGTTGAAACGTCGCGCTGTCTGGAACAGGCGCAGCAACAACTGGCCGAAGGAAATCTCCTTCAGCGGCTTGTTGAAGATCGGCTCGCAGACCGTCCGGATGGCCGACTCGAATTCATCGACCCGCGTGCCTTCCGGCACCCAGCCGGATTCGACATGCAGTTCGGCAACACGACGGTAATCGCGATTGAAGAAGGCGATGAAATTCTCGGCGAGATAGTGCTGGTCGCGCGGCGCCAGCGTACCGACGATGCCGAAATCGACGGCAATGTACTTCGGCTGCTTCGGATCGGAGATGTCGACAAAGATGTTGCCCGGGTGCATGTCGGCATGGAAGAAATTGTGGCTGAACACCTGGGTGAAAAAGATCTCGACGCCACGTTCCGAAAGCACCTGCATGTCGGTGCCGGCGGCATGCAGTTCCTCGAGATTGCGGATCGGCACGCCATGGATGCGTTCCATCACCATCACGTTGCGGCGCGTGTGCTCCCAGTGCACTTCCGGCACGTACAGGAGGTCCGAACCTTCGAAATTGCGTTTCAGCTGCGCGGCGTTCGCGCCTTCGCGCATCAGGTCCAGCTCGTCGAAAATGGTCTTCTCGTATTCCGCGACGACTTCCACCGGCCGCAGGCGCTTGCCGTCGGCCCAGTAGCGCTGCGCCAACCGGGCAATGAGGTAGAGCACCTCGATATCCTGGCGGATGATGCGCTCGACCCCTGGACGCAGGACCTTGACCACCACGTCTTCACCGCTCAGCAGCTCGGCCTTGTGCACCTGGGCGATGGAGGCCGAGGCCAGTGGCGTGGTATCGAATTCCGCGAACACCTTGGCGGTCGGTTCGCCCAGTGCCTTTTCGACCATGCGCCGGGCATCGGCACCGTCGAAGGGCGGCACCTTGTCCTGCAGCAGGGCCAGTTCGTTGGCGATGTCGTGCGGCAGCAGGTCGCGACGCGTCGACAGCATCTGGCCGAACTTGACGAAGATCGGTCCCAGGTCCTCCAGCGCCAGGCGGATGCGCGCACCGCGCGGCAGCGAGGTATCGCGGAACCAGGTCCAGGGCGCGAGGTACAGCAGGAAACGGAAGGGGCGCAGGATGTGGATGGTGAAGATGATTTCATCCAGGCCACGGCGCGACAGCACCCAGTTGATGCGGAACAGGCGAAGCAGTTGCCTGAGCGAATTCATGACCGGTCTCCAACCACGTTGATACCGGCCTGCGCCAGCTTGCGAAACAGTCGTTGCTGGCGCGCTTCGAGGCGATCCACCGCCATGCGGACGTCGTCGACCGCGCCCAGGAACTCGTTCACTTCGCTCCGGCGCGGCAGCGCCTCGGCTTCTTCCTGCAGGTACTCGCGCAGGTTGTCGCCGGCGCGTTGCGTCGACTGCCGTCCCCAGTCACGGAAACCGCGCAAGGCCTGGCCGACACGATGTGCCGCGGTGTCACCGACAAAACGCGACAGCTTTTCTTCCCAGTCGATATCCAGCGACATCAGCAGCTGCTGGAAATCGTGGCCGGTGGCGGCATCGCCCTCGATGCGCATGCCGCCCTTGCCGCGCTCCTTGTTCAGGTTCGCAAACAGCAGTCCGGGCACCGTGCCGCGCACCGTGACATCGGCGCCGCCATTCCACTGGTTCAGCACGTCGATGCGCCCGCCCTGCGGACGCAACCACAGCGGTGCATCGAACTCGGTGAACTCGATCGCCATCACCGCCCCGTCCAGTTTCTCGGCACGCGCGCGGGCTTCCTCGTTGTCATCGAGGGCGGCGTCGATGCTCATCTGCATCAGGGCAGTGAAAAGGCCGGGCAGTCTCATTTCAGTCTCAGGCGAATCTCAGAATTTAAGGCCGATGTGCAGGGCGACAATGCCGCCCGAGAGGTTGTGGTAGCTGACTTCGTCGAAGCCGGCTCCGAGCATCATGTCGCGCAGCGTGTCCTGGTCGGGAAACTTGCGAATGGATTCGGCCAGGTAGCGGTAGCTGGCTTCGTCGTTTGCCACCAGCTTGCCCATCAGCGGCAGCAATTTGAAGGAATACGCATCATATATGGTGTTCAAACCTGGCAGCACCGGCCTGGAAAACTCCAGCACCAGCAGGCGACCGCCCGGTTTCAGGACACGATGCATTTCGCGCAGCGCCTGGTCCTTGTCGGTGACATTGCGCAGGCCGAAACCGATCGTCACGCAGTGGAAGCGATGGTCGTCGAAGGGCAGTTCCTCGGCATTCGCTTCCACGAAGTCGACATTGCCGACCACGCCCTTGTCGACCAGTCGCCGCCGACCGTTTTCCAGCATGTTCGGGTTGATGTCGGACAGCACAACGAGGCCGTCCTTGCCGACCTGCTCGGCCATGCCGCGCGCCAGGTCGCCCGTGCCACCGGCAACGTCCAGCGCCTGCTGGCCGGGTTTCAAGGCCGTGCG
>JAWWBS010000045.1 GCA_033720895.1 Gammaproteobacteria bacterium | reverse complement strand
TTGCTCCATTCGTGATTTCAGGATTTCGAGGTCATGCCGGAGCATGCGTGACAATGGCTTCACGCAAGCTGTTGAGCTTGCCATGAAAGAAATGGTCGGCTTCCGCGAACATTTCGAAAGCAGGCGGCGGCTCCAGCCCCTTGACCCAGCTTTCGACCTGTCGAGCATCGAAGAGTTCGTCCTGTTCGCCCTGCACGACCAGCCAGGGGCATTGCGGCATCGGGAAATTCTCGAGATCGAGTCGATCGATCGGCGGGGCCACGGTCACCAGCCAGTCGATGGTCTCGCGCTGTTCGAAAGACAGGCTGACCTGCGAACCGAACGAGAACCCGCCAAGCCATTTCTCAGCACGCGGCCAGCGCGACACCAGGAAGCGCATGGCAGCGGCGGCATCATCGACTTCGCCGATGCCATTGTCGTGCGCGCCCTCGCTCTTGCCCACGCCCCTGAAATTGAAGCGCAGGGCCGGCGCCCCCAGCTGCACGAAACTGCGAGCCAGCATGTGGGCCACCTTGTTGTGCATGGTGCCCTGGTGAAGCGGGTGCGGATGACAGACCAACGCGACCTGGCGCGGCTCCCGCTCGCCGTCGGCAACATCTGCCGGAACTTCCAGCAAGGCCTCCAGCTTGCCCGCCGGGCCATCCAGCAGCAGTTTTTCACTGACTGGCTGACGCGAAACGCTCATGACTTCACTCCTCGGTATCAGGCTGGGTCTGCTGCAGGGTCTTCTGCAATGACTCGGTCTTCTCCGGTCCGAAGCTGATGACGGTGCTGCCGGGGCGCGGCTCGATGCTGCGATTCGCGGCATTCAGGCTGACATCACCATCTGCCGACACTTCGGCGAGGTGAATCGTTTCCTCGGCGCATTCCTGCAGGTACTCCTCCCAGTCGTAACTCTCGGTCAGGCCGGTCTTGTGAAATTTCCAGCCGGCTGCCAGGTGGGACCACAGCTCTTCGTAAACTGCCTTCTCGCCGAACGCGACACGGCCGCGATTGGTGCGAGCCAGGCTGCGAGGGTCGTCGTCTTCGCTGTCATACATCGGCAGCTGGTAGACCTGGCCACGGCCAAGCTCGGCGCCGAACTTGGTGCAGACGAGTGCGTTGTAGGCATCGTTGGATGTCGCGGCCAGCAGCGTGCCGACATCATTCAGTTCCAGTGACTCCTCTGCCGAATCGGACAGGATTTCACCGAAGTAAACCGGGACACCATTGAGGCGGGCATCGCGGAGGCGATGCCACGACGTGTCAGTCAGCAGGACACCCACGTTGAGGCTCTGCAGTTGTCGCGCCAGCTCGGTTGTCCAGGGAGAGGCGCCAACCAGTACCACGCGATTGCGCCGCCGGGACGCCAGCCCCAGCCAGCGACCCATGGGGCCGAGGGTGATGCTGTGCAGCAGCACCGTGGCAAAAATCAGCAGGAAGATGACCGGCACCAGCAGGTAGGCATCGCTGTAGCCCGCTGCCATCATGCGCGGCGCGAACACACCAGCCACTGCCGCTGCCACGATACCGCGCGGCGCGATCCAGCCGACCAGCAAGCGATCCTTCCAGGACATGTCGGAGTGGATGGTGGCACCCCAGACGGTCAGGGGGCGAACCACCAGCATCAACGCAGCCACCAGCGCAGCATGGTGCCAGTCCAGCCGCTGCAACACATCGACCTGGAGGTCGGCGGTCAGCAGGATGAAGACCGACGAGACCAGCAGGATGGTGATGTATTCCTTGAAGCGTCGCATCTCTTGGATGCTGGGCAGGCCCATGTTGCCCATCACGATACCCATGACGGTCACCGACAGCAGGCCGGCTTCGTGCTGGAGGGAGTTCGAGATGGTGTAGGTGCCCAGCACCAGGGCAATCGTGATCGGACCCTTGAGGTATTCCGGCACGTAATTGCGACGGAATGCCTTGCCCATCAACCAGCCTGGCAAGGCGCCGACGAAAATCGCGGCAAGGATGGCGCGACCCAGGCCCGCAAAGACCTCGTCGATCGCGGTGACCTCGCCACTGAAGACGAAATACTGGAAGACCAGCACCGCCAGCAGGGCGCCAATCGGGTCGTTGATGATGCCTTCCCATTTCAGGTAGGACGCCGTGCGCCGGTTCAACATGGCATGGCGGAGCATCGGGATGATCACGGTCGGGCCGGTCACCACGATGATGGCGCCAAGCACCAGCGACACCGGCAGGGACAGGCCGCCAATCACGTAGGCCACCGTCGTGCCGAGACCGAAGGCGAGCGGTACGCCGAGGTAGACCAGCCGTCGCACGCCCGAGGCCGCCAGCCGCAATTCATGGAACTGCAGGCTCAGCCCGCCTTCGAAAAGAATGATGGCGACACACAGGGAAATGACCGGCTGCAGGAAACGACCAAAGTCCTCGGACGGGGTCAGGAATCCGAACACCGGGCCCGCCAGCAGGCCGACAACGGACAGCAGCACGATCGCCGGCAGGCGCAGCCGCCAGGCGACCCACTGGGCCAGCAGTCCGAGCGAAATAACCATGGCTATGGCATAGCCAGCTTCGTGTTCCAAGCGATACTCCTACGGCTTGTTGGGGCCCGGTGGGTTCAGGTTGGCTGACACTATCACCACGGCAGCGGCGAACCAAGGCGAAGGCATCAACCCGGCATCACCTTGTAATCGGCCAGGTCGACCAGGCCACGAATATGGCGATACAGGTACCAGACCCAGACGGCAAAAATCACCACGAACCCGATCATCACCAGCGTCAGCAGCCAGCCAACTGCCAGCCACAGCAAGGCCCACCAGAAAGACCGGATCTGCCAGCGATGATGAGAACGCACTTCGGCCGTGGCGCTGTCCAGCTGCACGTAGTTGATGATCAGAGCGATGATGCTGGGCAGGCCGAGCACGGCGCCCAGCAGGTGCAGCACGTAGGTAATCACCGTCCACATGCGCTGGTCCCTCAGCACGGCGTCCATGCTGCCGGTAACCACTTGAGGCTCTTCGTTCATCGCTGACTCTCCTGTCGACGCTACGCCATGGTTTGCCTACGCGGTACACTTTACCAAGTTCGTGCCCGGCAAGGAGCAACGCTTGAACGTCAACCGCTTTTGCAGCGCAGCAACCCGTCGCGGCGCAGGGCTTTTCCTGCTGGCCGCCGTGCTGCTGAGCAACGGATTCACGGTTGCCGCGCGGTCGCTTGCCGACGCATCACCACTCGCAGCGTTCGCTTTCATGCAGGGTTGCTGGTCGGGCGATGCCGGCGAACAGGGACTGCGCATTGACGAATATTACGGCGCACCACAGGGCGGGCTGCTGCTCGGCCAGGTCATGCACACCGATGCCCGTCAGGTGGTTTTTTTCGAATTCCTCCGGATCGAAGCGACCGCGGACGGC
Organism: Gammaproteobacteria bacterium; assembly: GCA_033720895.1. Classification (NCBI taxonomy): domain Bacteria; kingdom Pseudomonadati; phylum Pseudomonadota; class Gammaproteobacteria; species Gammaproteobacteria bacterium. Next base: position 15,171 of record JAWWBS010000045.1, on the reverse strand, counting down.
ATCTGGCTCACGCCCTGGCCAATGGGCAGGCTGGCAGAGACGCGATTCAAGCTGATGTTGCTGCAAGACGACCGCGCCGTGTTCGAGAATCCCGCCCATGACTTTCCGCAACGCATCGAATATCGCCTGTTGCCCGGCAACAGCCTGCTGACGCGCATTGCCGGGGAGCGGGACGGTGAAGCAAGGGTCGAGGAATACCAGACGCGACGGACGGCCTGTCGCTGACCGCAGCATGGTTCAGTTGCCGGCGTCGTTGTCCCCGCGCAGCGCCGATGCCGGCACCGTGAACTCGACGATCTCGGTAACCCGCCGCGCCACCGCTTCGCCATTCTCGAACACCGGTGCGCGCAGCGAGCCACCTACCTGCCGCATCGCCTGCTCCTCGTAGATGCCAGCCGGAGTTGCGCCAATGACTTCCACATCCGACACCGAGCCATCGGCATTGATGGTGAATTCGAGCTGCACGAAACCGGCGATTTCCCGCTCCGGACGGGGCGGCGGCAGGGGCGGCGCGGTCTCTTCCTGCGGCTCGCGGTACTTGTCCCGCTCGCGCTGGATGGCATCGGCCAGGTCCGGGCGTTCGGCCAGGTCGATGTTGTCGACCTCGACAAAATCGAGAACCGGCGGATTGTCATCATCGCGATCGAAATAATTGACGCCCAGGCCCACCAGGGTGACGACGAACACGGACGCCATGACGAACGAGGCGAGGATGCGAAGCAGGGTTTGCATGATGATTTTCCTGCGGCAGGGTGATGCATGGATTACCGGCAGCACAGGATAACCGCGCGCGCTGCCGGCCACAAAATCAGGAGGTCTCGGCGAACTCCAGCCTGACGCGACGATTCTGGCGACCTTTCTTGTCGATCTTGGCGACGCGAACCGGGCCGATCTCGCCGGTGTTCGCGACGTGCGTACCGCCGCAGGGTTGCAGGTCGGTACCTGCCACCTCGACAAGGCGAATGTCGCCGACGCCGCGTGGCGGCGACACCGACATGGTCTTCACCAGCTGGGGATTGGCCTCCAGCTCGGCGTCGCTGATCCAGCGCATCGATACCGGGTGGTTGGCGGCGACCAGGGCATTCAAGCGCGCTTCGACGTCGGCCACGTCGGGCGACTCCTCCAGGTCGAAATCGAGCCGCCCGTAACCATCGCCTACCTGGCCGCCCGTCACGGGCGCCACGATGACCGCGCTCAGCAGGTGCAGGCAGGTATGCATGCGCATCAGGCGATGCCGACGCGCCCAGTCGATCTCCAGCAACAGCGTGCTTCCCGTGTCCGGCAATGCCTCGCCGTCACCCTCCAGCACATGCCAGATTTCGCCAGTGTCCCGCGACTTGCGTGTATCGACGACGGTCCATTGGCGACCATCAGCACTGCGCAAGCGGCCGGTATCACCGGGCTGGCCACCACCCAATGGATAGAAAATGGTCCGGTCCAGCAAGACGCCCTGCTCGCCGCCAGCGACGACCGTCGCTTCGGCATTGCGCAGGTAGGCATCCTGCTCGAACAGTCGCTCGGTCACGACCAGCGTTTGCGCAAGCCGACCAGCACGAGGCCAAGCAGGGTCAGCACACCGAGGCTGCCGCCGCCGCCACCGCCCACGTCATCGAGCGGAAGGGTGAACGTCAGCTCCTGTTCCGACTTGTTGTTGCTGCTGTCGGCGTCGGCCTCGTTGCCGTAGACCATGCCGTAGACGATCGGCTGCAGGCGCACACTGGCCTGCACCGGCACGTCAACCGACCAGCTTGCGCCAGCGGCGAGGTCACCGATCCGGCACTCCAGCACGCGCTCGTCCAGCAGCTTGGTGCAGCTGCCCGGCGTGATCGAATCGACGGTGCCAAAGGCGAAGGTGCGCGGCAAATGCGCAGTGACCACGACATCCGTTGCGGCCGCGCTGCCGAGGTTCTGGACATTCACCGTCAAGGGCGCGGATTCCATGCCGTTGGTATCGGCGATGACATTCTCGAATGCCACCGACAGGTCGCTGCCATTCTCGGCCGCCAGCGTCGGACGCGCGACGTACAGGCCATCATTCATGCCACTCAGCGCCACGCGGCCACTCGGAAACAGGTAATTGCTCCAGTTGCCGTTGAAGCGCGGGCCATCGGCCACCATCCAGTCGAAATAGGCGGCTTCGACCGGCTGCTCCGGCGTCGAGATGTCCAGGATCCGGAACCCAGCTTCGTAATTCGACTGGTACAGCCAGCGACCGTGGACGTAATTGTTGTGATCGATCGACAGGGTTGGCGCGAAATAGCTGCTGGCGAGTGCCGGTTCGGACAGCAGGGTCACATCGAAGATGCGCAGCTCCGTGCGGTTGCCCAGCCGGGTCTCATCCAGTTCGTCGTTCAGGTACAGGTGCTTGTGATCTTCGGACAACCATACCTGGTGGGTGTAGGCCGCTGCGCTGTAGCCCTGGCGAGCCAGCATGGAAATCGCGCCGGGATCGGTAACGTCCCAGATGGTCAGCGTGTCCTCGTTCGCGGCAAAACAGATCTCGCGACCGACAAAGGGCGTATCCGGTCCCGCGTACACGACGCACTGCACATCATGGGTATAACCATCATCAGGGACATCGGCCAGCAACACCGGTGCGGTGGGCGTGGAAATGTCGAGGATGTGCAAGCCGCCATTGCTGCCCGTGGTGCCGTCGTCGTTGCCGACCACGTAGGCGCGCGCGGTGTCTTCGTTGATGAAGATGTTGTGGGCGCTGCCAAAGTCGCCATACAGCGTGTAATCCGCTTCGGTCCATGCCTGGCCTGGCGTTGCTGCCTGCAGCTGGGTCAGGTCGAAGATCTGCAAGCCATGACCGCCGGCTTCGCTGACGATGTAGGCGTAATCCTGGTAAACCTTCACATCGCGCCAGGACGAGCCCTCGCCGCAGGCGCCTTCGTCGCAGGACTTGCTCGCCGGCTTGCCGCCGGCGGCACGCCCATCCGACGCCGGCAGGCGGCCGAGATAGGTCAGGGTGTCGTCAGCGTTGAGACGCACGAAATTGGTGCCGTTGAAACCGGCCACCAGTGCGTACTCCGTATCGTCTGCAGCAACCCAGCCCCAGATATCGTTGAGCGAGGCCTCGCCGGTCATGTCGACCACGTCCAGCACGGCCACCGAATCGATGTGGTTGCAGCTGATGCCTTCGGCATCGCCATTGACGCAGGCCGTGCCAGCGGTGGCAGGCAAGCTCATGCCGGTCAGCAGGAGCAGGGAATACAGCGAGAAGTTTTTCATGTCTCAGTCCCGTTATCGGCAGGCTCGCCTGCCGGCTTGAAATCCAGTGCCAGTGAATTGACGCAATACCGCATGCCCGTCGAGGGTGGGCCATCCGGAAAAAGGTGGCCGAGATGCGCGTCACAGCGTGCGCAGCGGATTTCGACCCGCCTCATGCCATGCGACAAGTCTTCGCGGGTAGCGACATTAGCATTGTCGGCAGGCCTGTCAAAGCTTGGCCAGCCCGAGCCGGAATCGTACTTGGCATCGGCCTGGAACAGCGGCAGGTCGCAGCATGTGCAGTGATACCAACCGTCGGCCTTCTGGGCATAGTAGCGGCCCGAGAACGGCGGTTCCGTTGCCCCCTCGCGAGTGACCGCGTAGGTATCGGCATCCAGTTCCTCGCGCCATTCCTCGGGGGTTTTGGTCATCTTTTCCACGAGCGTTCCTCCTGCACTGCACCAGCCGGCCAGCCTTACTATATTGACCGCGCCGAAGCGGCAAAATTTCATGGATTCTGGTATCCTGCGCGCCTCGCAACATCCGACCGAACCAGTACGGAGACGGTAACACGATGAACACCAAGAGCATCCTGGCCGGTGCATTCCTGGCCACCATGCTGACCTCCCCTGCCGCTCTGGCGGGTGACGTCGAGGCCGGCAAGACCAAGGCCGAAACCTGTATCGGCTGCCACGGCATTGCCAACTACAGCAATGTCTACCCGACCTACCGGGTACCGAAGATCGCCGGCCAGCATGAGACCTTCCTGGTTGCTGCCCTGAAGGCCTATCGGAGTGGCGAGCGTTCGCACCCGACCATGACGGCCCAGGCCAGCGCCATGTCCGACGAAGACATCGCCGATATCGCGGCCTACATTGCCAGCCTGAACGCCGCCGAGTGATCCGGCGCGAGCTCGAAGAGGAAATCGCATGAACATCTTGAAGACCCTGATCGCCACCAGCACCCTGTTGCTGATGACGGCCCCGGCCAGCGCCGGCGGTGATGCCGAGCGCGGCAAGGAACTGTCGACCACCTGCGCGGCCTGCCACGGCACCGATGGCAACAGCCCGAACCCGATGTACCCGATCCTGGCCGGCCAGTACGAGGATTACCTCGTGCATTCCCTGAAGGCCTACAAGAGCGGTGATCGCCAGAACGCCATCATGGCGGGCTTTGCTGCCAGCCTGTCCGAACAGGACATGGAAGACCTGGCGGCCTATTTCGCCAGCCAGGACAGCAAGCTGTCGATACTGCCGGAAAAATGAGCGGGACGGCCTGCTGACGTGCATGAAAAAGCCCCGCAATGCGGGGCTTTTTCGTGGTCGGTGACGCCTGTCAGTCGTTGTCGACCTCGACCCTGATTTCGCCGACATTCACCTCGGCTTCGATATCGTCGTCGCCACCCGCGTCGTGCTTGGTGTCGGCCCCGACCCAGCCACTGCGGTCACCTTCGATCCGCTCGCCATTGATACGAAGGCGGGTGTCGCCGATATTGACCGACAGGTCCATGTCGCCGGGTGACGCCGTCGCCGACTCGATGTCGATTTCGCCGACGTTGACCTCGGCCTTGATATCACCCTTGAGGCTCCTGATGTCGAGCTCGCCCACGTTGACCTCGGCTTCGATATCGGCAGCCATGCCGATGATCTCCATCTCGCCCACGTTAAGCTCGTAAATGCCGCGCAAGGATGCCGGCATCTTGATGGTCCATTCCTCGTTCAAGGACTCGCCATTGCCGGAATTGCGGTAGTCCAGCGAGAGGCGCAGCGTCTTGCCGTGCACCTCCTTATGGAGCTCGGCAGCCTGGATGCGCCTGGCCGCATCCTCGTCGCTGCTGTGCCAGCTGTCATTGGCCTTCAGCACGACTTCGATAATAACCTGGTCGCCGTCGCCGCCCTCAATGAAGACACTGCCTACATTGGCATCGAGCTCGATGCTGTCGAGGTTGCTGGCCGGGACGGTCGCATTGAAGGTCCGCGGCTCCGGATCGGCCAGGGCCGACGCGGGCAGCAGGATCAGCGCAGCGAGACTCAGGATGGCTTTGTTCATGATGTATTCCCCTTTCGGTACGTTCGTTCAGGCATGCCGGCGTTGCTCGGCCTGCAGCCGCATTGCTGGCTGCTTCTTGACCCTTGGATGCCCACCATCCGGAAAAGGTTTGGAAGCCCGCCGAGGGACGTGCAGCGACCGCTTGTCGGTCAAATCCCGCCGCTGAGTCCGCAGCGGTTGCCAATGGGCCGGCGACTGGTACAGTAGCCCCTGCACGACAAAGGCACACCCAGCCGAAAGGCGGGTTCGCAAAATTACCGGTCTAAGGGGCGCAGGCTCTATGACAGCGGGATTACCGAAGCACCCCTCAAGAAGACGGCTTCCCCCCGATTTTGGCCGTATTCACGTTTCGGTTCCCCCCGTTTGATTCCGCTGTCAGGCTTGCGCCCTTATTTTTTTCCGCTTCTTCCCGATATCACTGGCCGCGCTGGTCAAGATCCGTCATCTGCAGGTTCAGGGCGGTGACAGACAGCTGTATTTCCCGGAATGACAGGCCCAGCGAGGCCAGCAGCAACAGCAACGAAACCCCGAATATGAGCTTGGCGGCGTCCTGCCAGCCCACGTAAATCACCATCATCGCGAGCACGCACAGGAACAGGCTGCTGATGCCCAGCGCCTGCATGTTGCGAATGATGCGAACCCGCGCGCGCAGGCTTTCCAGCTGGCCGCGAAGATTGTCGCTGCGACTCTCCTGGAACCGGGCATGCAGGCCACGAATCACGTTGGCGATGGCCAGGAATCGATTGGTGTAGGCGAGCAGCAGCAAGGAGATGGTTGGAAAAAGCAACGCGGGCGTTGTCAGTGTCAGTTCCATGGGCCTGCTCCGTATGGGCAACAAAAGAAAAACCGGCATACAAGATGCCGGTTTTTCGCTTGCGGGGAAAGCGACCTTCCTACCAGAGCTTCACCCTGTCCTCCGGTGGCAGGTACATGTCGTCTCCCGGCTTGACGCCGAAAGCCTGGTAGAACTCCGGCATGTTCGGTACCACGCCATTGACCCGGTACTCGCTCGGGGAATGCGGATCCGTCTTGAGGCGGTTCAACAGCTCCTGCTCGCGGTACTTGCGGCGCCAGATCTGGGCCCAGCCCATGAAGAAGCGCTGCGGCCCGGTGAAGCCATCGATCACTGGCGCGGACTGGTCACCGAGCGACAGGCGGTAGGCATTGTAGGCCACGGTCAGGCCCGACAGGTCGCCGATGTTCTCACCCAGCGTCAGCTTGCCATTGACGTGCATGCCCTCCAGCGGCTCGAAACGATCGAACTGTGCCGCCAGTGCCGCGCCGCGGGCATTGAACTCCTCCAGGTCATCCTCGGACCACCAGTTGCGGAGGTTGCCATCGCCATCGTAATCAGCGCCGGAATCATCAAAGCCATGCGAAATTTCATGACCGATAACGGCACCGATCGCACCGTAATTCACGGCATCATCCGCATCCATGTTGAAAAACGGTGGCTGCAGGATGGCGGCCGGGAACACGATCTCGTTCATGTTCGGGTTGTAGTAGGCATTCACGGTCTGCGGCGTCATGAACCATTCGTCACGGTCGATCGGACCGCCCAGCTTGGCAATCGCACGTTCGTGTTCCAGGCGACTCGAGCGCAGGACATTGCCGACCAGGTCATCAGCCGACACCTCGAGCGCCGAATAATCCTTCCACTCGTCCGGGTAACCGATCTTGACCGTGAACTTGGAGAGTTTTTCGTGCGCCTGCTGCTTGGTTTCCGGTGACATCCAGTCGAGCCCGTCGATACCGACCTCGAAGGCCCGAACCAGGTTGTCGACCAGCGTTTCCATGCGCTGCTTGGCCTCGGGCTTGAAATGGCGCTCTACGTAGAGCTTGCCGACCACTTCGCCCAGGGACGTCTCGACAGCTGACACGGCCCGCTTCCAGCGGGGCCGGTCCTGTTCGATGCCGCGCAGGGTCTTGCGGAAAAATTCGAAATTCGATTCGACGAATGCGCTCGACAGCAATGGAGCAAAGCGTCGCACGGTATGAAAGGCCAGGTAGGCCTTCCAGTCAGCCAGCGGCACCGCCTCGAAGTCGCCGGCGAAGCTTTCGAAGAAACTGGGCTGCGAAACGACGACACTGTCGACACCCCCGACGCCACCGGCAGCAAGGTAACCCTGCCAGTCAAAACCCGCCATCGCCGCCTCGAGGTCAGCCACCGCGTACTTGTTGTAGGTCTTGTTGTCGTCACGGTTGTCGACGCGAGTCCACTGGGCCTCGGCGAGCTTCGTCTCGATGGCCATGATCGCATCCGCCGCCACCCCGGGTTCGGCATGACCGGTCAGCGCGAGCGTTTCCACGATGTGGTCGCGATACGCAGCCCGCAGGTCGGCAAATTTCTGCTCGCTGGAGAGGTAATAGTCCCGATCCGGCAAGCCCAGGCCGGACTGCCAGAGGTAGATGATGTACTCGGTGGAATTCTTCGAATCCGGGTTGATGTACGGCGACACGGGCGTCTCGACACCGTGAACCGCATTCCAGGCCAGGCGCTCCATCACGCCCCGGTACGAATCGATCGCCGCGATCTCTTCCAGCATGGGTTCGATCGGCGCCATGCCCAGCGCTTCGATGCGCGCCTCATCCATGAAACTGCGATAGAAATCGCCCACCTTCTGCGTATCCGTGCCGGCGGCGGCATCCGCGGCTGCCGCCTCTTCGATGATACGGCGCAGGTTCTCCTCGGCCTCATCCGCCAGCCTCGTGAACATGCCGTAGTTCGACTTGTCGGCCGGAATGCTTGTGCGTTCCAGCCATTCTCCGTTCACGTAACGGTAGAAGTCGTCCTGGGCACGAACCGCCGGGTCCATGCCCGTCAGGTCGATGCCGGATTCGGTCGCAACGGTCGCAACGGTCGCAGGAGCCTTCGCGGCGGAGGCATCTTCGGCGGCATTGTCCTGGGAACAGCCTGTCAGCATCAGGACGGCCGACAGGGCGACAAGGGACTTGTTGATCATGATCCTGGATCTCCGGTATTGCTCTGTCGCAGCACCATCTGGCGCTGGCTCGGGCCGCCGATAATAGCACTCGAGGGCAACGCCACGGCAAGCGACAACAACGGGGATCGTTCAGAGCGGCGGGTGTTCGTCCTTGATGGCGAACCCCCTGAGGAAAGCCAGCAAGGCGAGTCGGCGGCGCGGGCTGAGCTGCCGGTAATACTGCAGCAATTCGACCTGGTCGGGTGTCAGGGAAGTCAGCGGCGCCAGCTCGCCATCACCGGCATCATTGCCGTTTCCGGTCATCAACCAGGTGAAATTGACGTCCAGCAGCGAGGCCAGCTCGAGCAGGCGTTCGCGCCGTGGCGCGGTACCATTGGCTGATTCCCACTGGCTGCAGGCGCTGCGAGTGACGCCGAGCAGGCGCGAAAGCTCTGTCTGGGACAGGCCTGCCTGCTCTCGCGCTTCGCGGATGCGTTCGTGCAATCTCATTCTCCTAGTGTAGAACCCCCTGCCGGGACCGCCACCGCCCGGATAAAGTTCACAGTTTCGCCATCCTGCCTGATTTAGAATGAAGTCGTTCCAAAAGCCTGTATTTTCAGCAATTCCAAGGAGGCACTCCATGCACACGACCCTGCGTGCAAGCGTATCGATTCTGGCCCTGCTTACCGCATTGATGACGGCTTCCGCCTGTCGCTGGGTCAAACCTGTGGCAGGTGCCGAAACGGTCGACCTGGTACCGGCAAATCTCGTTGGCAGCTGCGCGGAGATCGGGGGGGTTACTGTCTCGGCCCTGGACAAGGTCGGTTTTCTTGAGCGTCATGAGGACGAAGTCCAGGAAGACCTGGCCTCGCTGGCCAAGAACCATGCCGTCGAGAGAGGTGGCGATACCATTGTCCGGGCATCGAAACTGGAAAATGGCGAGCAGAAGTTCCTGATCTACAAGTGCCAGGAGGCGGGACACAGCGATACCCAGGCGATTCAGCCCGCGAGCGACAGCAATACGGCTGCGGAGACGGTTCCTTACGAGGGCTGAGTGGAATGAGAGCCCTGTCTACTTGGAGAGAGCCTTCTTCAACGCGTCGGGAACCGCTTTCTTCGCCAGCGTGATCAACGGCTGCAGCTGATCGATGATTTCGGCCAGCTGCTCCTTCACTTCCTCCTCGCGTCCGTTCGCCAGCATGCGCAGTGCGGCGGTCGGGTCGAGGCGCACACCCGCCTTGCGCTCGCCCGCCAGCGACTCGGTCTTTGGCGTCAGGACAACACTGCCAGCCCCTTTGCCAGCAGCTGCCGTTGCGCCGGCCTTCATGTCTTCAAGAACGTCGTCGAGATCGGCTTCCGGAAACAGCGAAGGCACGCTGATTGCCAGGCTGATGGTCATGGGCTTGGACCACTTGGCCTTGTCAGCGCCAACCTTCATGGCCTTCTCGATTCGAGCGGCCAGCTTGCGAGCACCCTCGGCATCACAGACCGGTGTGATGATGCCGAAGTGAATGTTGTCGATACGTGCCGCCGTATCTTCGTTCCGGATACAGGCCTTTATCAGGCTCCCCACCTCACGCATGCGACGTGGCAGCTTTTCCTTGCCGATTTCCTGGACGACCGACTTGAAGTCATCGATCTGCAGCCGCAGGACGGCCAGTGGCTGGCCATGGCGCTGGCTGAAGGACCGGGCATCCTTGAGGGCATTGAGAAAATGCTGTTCGTTGCCCAGGCCTGTCAGGCGGTCGATGGTTGTATGCGCCTCGAGCTCGCGTCTCTCGCGCTGGGCATTGGCATGTGAACGGGCCCGCGCCAGCATGTCGACACGATTGAACGGCTTGGTAATGAAGTCTGTCGCACCGCGCGCCAGGGCATCTTCACGGGCTTCATCGGTTTCGTCGGCAGTGACGACGATGACCGGAACGCCCTTGATCACCTCGTCGGCGTGGTCACGTATCTTCGCAAGCAGCTCCATGCCATCGAGGTACGGCATGCCGATATCGGTGAATACGGCAGCCACATCCTTGTTCTGCTCCAGCTGGTCAAGCGCATCCTGACCGTCCACTGCCAGCAGCAGCTCGTAGTCATCGCCAAGAATCTTGGCGGCGGATGTCCTGATGACCTTGGAGTCGTCCGCCAGCAGAATCTTGGTGCGCGCTTGTTCTTCCTGTGCCTCGCTCACGGGATATCCTGATTGATCGTTTCCTGACTCAATCATAGCGGCTGGCTGCTCGACCTGCGAATGCCTGTCGCCCGGCCCGGCCGGGATGCTTGACTTGAGTCCTTCAGGGCCGGAATATCCGGGCCTTTGGTTTGTCTCAGGGGAACGCAAACCACATGTACCAGACCACCGTGTCAGGTGAATTTGTCCACGTCCACCCGCGGCTCGCAAACTTGCTGGGGTACTCGGAACCGGCCGAAATGATGGCCGAGATTCGTGACGTTGGCACTCAGCTGTATGCCAATCCGGAACAACGCGAAGCCCTGCTGGCCGAAATCCGGCAGCGTGGGGAGGTGTGTCGGCGGGAAACCGAGCTGAGGCACCGGGATGGCAGCCTGATGCAAGTGGCCATTTATGCCCGTGGACATGGCGAAGCCGACAAGCTCGAGCACCTGCGGGGCGCCATCGTCGACCTGCGCCCCTTGCGCGGCGCGGCTGCCGATGCTCATTTCCGCGAATTCTTCGACCGGTCCACCATCGGCATGTATCGCAGCACCGACGACGGCCGTTTCATTGACGTGAACCTGGCGTTGGCGGAGCTGCTCGGCTATCCGTCCGTCACCGACCTGCTGACCGAAGTGGTCGACATCAGCGAGTTGTACGTCGACCGGGCAGACCGCCACAACCTGCTCGGCCGCCTCGATGATGACAGTGTTCACAAGCCGAACGAATTCCGGCTGCGACACCGGGGCGGAGATGTCATCTGGGTTCGCGAGTTCGGCCGCTCGGTGCGCACCGTCGACGGCGAATTGTGCTTTTTCGAGGGAACGCTGCAGGACATTACCGAGGAAAAGGCAGCACAGGCCGCCTTGTCGCGCTCTGAAGCGCAATACCGGGCGCTGGTCGACAATTGTCGGGCCGGCGTGTTCGTCAACGAGAAAGGCGTCTATACCTTTGCCAACGCCGCGTTCGAACAGATGCTGGGGTATGGCCCCGGCGAACTGCTCGGTGTGCATTTCAAGGATGTCTATGCGCCAGAGTCGCTGATCGAAGCAGAAGCCCGCTATCGCGCACGGGAGTGCGGCGAAGAAGCGGCCAGCGTGTTCGAAACCACCATGCTGCACGCCAACGGCCATGATCGTGTGGCCGTGATCATCACCATCAGTACGCTGGAACAGGATGGCAACCTTGTCAGCACGGGCACCGTCACGGACATTACCGAATTCAAGCGAATCGAACGCCAGCTGCGCCATAATGCCGCCCACGATCCGCTGACCGGGCTTCCAAATCGCAGCCACTTCCTGCAACGCCTGTCGCGAACCATGTCGGGCCAGGATGGCCTGGCCAACAGCTACGCCGTGCTGTTCCTGGATCTCGATGGCTTCAAGGTCATCAACGATTCACTGGGACATGCGGCCGGTGACGCCGTTCTGATCGAGATTGCCAGTCGCATTCGCGGCTGCCTCAACCCCTGGGACACGGTAAGCCGCCACGGTGGCGACGAATTCACGATCTTGCTGGAAAACGTCGCCTCGCCGTCGTCGGCGGAGGAAATCGCCCGGCGACTGCGCGAAAGCCTGGCGGAGCCACTGCGAGTGCTCGATACCGAGGTCTTCACCAACGCAAGCATCGGCATCGTGATGAGCGACCGCCAGTACACGGAAGCCGAAGCCATCCTGCGGGATGCCGACACGGCCATGTACACCGCCAAGGCCCGGGGCCAATCCGGCATTGCCGTGTTCGACAAGCGCATGCACGAGACGGCGCGACTGCGATTGCGCCTGGAGACTGACCTCCGCCTGGGCCTCGAGCGCAAGGAATTCAAGCTGCGCTACCAGCCAATCATCGACATGAAGACCCGCCGGATCGCCGGCTTCGAAGCCCTGCTGCGCTGGGATCACCCGACACTGGGCGAGCTCCTGCCTGGCGAGTTCCTTGCCGTTGCGGAAGAGACCGGCCAGATCGTGCCGCTGGGCTGGTGGGTGCTGGATACGGCACTGGCCCAACTGACAAGCTGGCAGTTCGAACTGGATCGACGCGACCTGTTTGTCAGCGTCAATCTCGCGCATCGACAATTCCACCACCCGAAGCTTGTCGAGCGCCTGCGCAAGTCCCTGCGGACGGCTGCCATCCAGCCCGGCACCCTGCATATCGAACTGACCGAAACCATCTTCATGGACAACCCCGAACTGGCCATCGAACGGCTGCATGCCATCAAGCAACTGGGTGTCGAATTGTTCCTGGATGACTTCGGTACCGGCTATTCGTCATTTGCCCATCTCAACCAGTACTCGGTCGACAAGCTGAAGATCGATCGCTCCTTCATACTCGACGATTCGCGTCGCGCGCGCCGGATTATTCGCAGCATCGTGCAACTGGCCCGTGCACTCGATATCGAGCTGATAGCAGAAGGCATCGAAAACTACCGCCAGTATCACTACTTGCGCCGCATGGGTATCCGCCAGGGCCAGGGCTTCCTTTTCCACAAGCCACTCGATCCCGCCGCCGCATCGGCCGCCCTGCAGCAGAATCAAACAGACCGTGGCGCGGCCTCCCTGCTGCGCAAGCTCGGGCTCGCCTGACACCTCGGCAGCCGCGCTGACCGATACCCGGCAGACAAGAAAGGGCAGGCCTTGCGGCCTGCCCTTGTCGTTTCACGCTGCGCAGAAGCTCAGAAGAACCAGTCGAGCAGACTGCCAGTCAGGTTGCCATTCTTGCCCGTGCCGACGTCGTCCGGATCAATGTCATCGCCATCCGGACCCACGGACTGGCTATCGGAAGTGCTGGTCAGATTGCCGCCCTTGCCCGTGCCGACGTCATCCGGCGGCGCCGGCGTGCCTGCCTGGCTCGACAGGGAAAAAGCCAGCATGGAAACCATCATCAGAGCCTGAAGTAAATTTTTCATAGGACACCTCTCACAAAGAATACTGGGATTTAGCTCCCGATTTAAGTCTAGGAGGTGCAGGCGGGTAGTCAATTTCGCATTGGCTGAAAAAGAAAAAGGGGAGCACTTAGGCTCCCCCTTGGGGTTCGCAGCAAGCTCTTGCTCAGCTGGATTCGAAGGCGTACAGGCCAATTCCTGCCCGGCAGTAGGTCACCCCGCTCTTCCGTGGCTTGTCTTCCACCTCGGTCAGGTAGTGATGCACCTTGCGAGCAAACGCATCGATCTCCTTGCGGACATACTCGCGAACCTCGGGCAGCTTGTCGCAGGGCAGCGTGCGGGTGAACAGTGCCCGCTGTGGCAGTTTTTCTTCATCCGACAAGCCGTGGCGAGTGTTGTATTCCATTGTTCGAATCAGGTCACTGGCCGACATTGCCACGATATCCAGCTCTTCACTGGAGCCATTGACCGGGAAGAAGGCGAACTTCTTCAGCCTCACCGAATCGCCATCGACAATTTCCACTGCCCCGCATCGACGCAGTTCATCCAGTACTGCCCTTGGTGGCACGTCACCACTGTAGAGTCGCACCAGGTGATGGAAGGATTCCGATCCGTTCTTGATCGGCAGCACCTTCGGGTGATCCTTGCTGTCACAGAACTGCGGGTTCTCCGTCCAGCCGGTCATCACGCGCGCGGCACGATTGAAACTCGGCAACTGATCCTGTTCATCGGGACTCGGGGCGCTCGACAGACGCAGCACTTCCTTGCGCGACAGGCCAGTGATCACCGCGACACGGGACTTGAATGTCTTGGACCGCGATTTCAAGGCGAATTCCTTCTCGTTCATCGCCACATCGACAAACATCCAGCGGGTAATTTCAGTGAATTCCTGGGCGGACATGCCATGGCGAAGCAGGATTTTCACCAGGGGTCGCAAGATGGACAGGCACAACTTGACCAGTCGTGATTTGATTTCCTGGTGCTCCGGCGCCATCGAGATTGCTGCATTCATTTTTCGTTCCTCACGCAAGCATCGGCTGCGGACCGATTTTTTCCTTTTCACATAATATCTAATTTAGGACGGTGTCCCCAAGGAATCCAGTCAGCTGCGGGGATTTTCACCACACCAGGGAGGCGTTAGGGCAATAAAACGCGATAAAACAGGGAGTTAGCCAAGGTCAGCGTGTCCGGCCTCGAGCAGGTCCTGGCGCAGCCGAGCCTGCCTGATACCGACCACCGGACCCAATATCGCCAGCAGGAAATAGACGACGCCGGCCAGGTAAAGCAATGACGCCGGCAAGGTCACCGCAAGCAGCACCGACAGGAGCGAGACGCCAGCTGGCAGGATCCAGCTCGCCATCTCGGCCCTGGTGTCGAATGCTTCCACCGCATTCAGGCCCAGTGCGTCCCTGAGTCGAATCGCATGGGCATTCAGGCCGAGCACCACCAGTGACAGGCTGAAGAACCCGGCTCCATAGAAGACGAACAGCAAGCGCAACTCCAGGTAACTGTCCAGCGTCACCGGCGACGGCAACCAGCCGGCGCTTATCCAGTGAAACATGCCGGCGAATACCATGCGCAAGGGATAAACCCAGACCAGCATCACGAAGACAAAGAATCCGGACAGCCAGACCACCGTGGCATCCTCGAGTCCGAAACGTCTCGACCAGCGGCGGTGCGCGCCCCAGAACATCATCAGGATCATGAACGTCGCGGCGAACGTCGGCACCTGGGTCAATGCTGCCAGCATGTCGCCGAAATCTTCCGGCACCGAATCGCCGGCAATGACCAGCATGGTAAGGGCGAAGGCAAACGCCGCATCGACGAACACCTCGATGCGGGTCATCTCCGCACCACGCAGTCGAAAGCCGTTCTCCTCTGGACACTCGTCAAGTCGGCGGGCGCTGAAAGGCTGGTTGATGGACATGCTGTTCCCCGTTGCT
>JAWWBS010000044.1 GCA_033720895.1 Gammaproteobacteria bacterium | reverse complement strand
GGGTTGGTGGGTTACTTCGGCGCTGAAACCATTCGTTACACCGAGGCGCGACTTGCCGCGAACCCGCGGCCTACTGAAGAGCAGGATGACATTCGCCTGTTGGTCGCGTGCGACCTGGTGATTTTCGACAACCTGCGCGGTACCGCCTTCCTCGTCAGCCTGGCAGAAGAGGGCAGCGACGATGCGCTGGCGGCCGCGGAAGCGAGGCTGGATGGCTGGCAGGACAAGCTGCGGCAGCCCTTTCCGACGCTGGAACACGCACCGGCCAGCCAGGATGTGTCCTTCACCTCGCGCTTCGGCGAGGACGCCTTCAAGCAGGCGGTGGAAAAGGTGCGGGATTACATTCGCGCTGGCGACTGCATGCAGGTCGTGCTGTCGCAGGCCTTGAGCATGCCTTTCGATGGCGAGCCGCTGGACGTGTATCGCGTGCTGCGCGCCATCAATCCTTCGCCTTATCTCTATTTCCTGGATTTCGGTGACCTGCAGGTGGCCGGCTCTTCGCCCGAGGTGCTGGTGCGGGTCGAGGACGGCGATGTGACGGTGCGCCCCATTGCCGGCACCCGCCCGCGCGGCACGACTGAAGCCGAAGACCTGGCGCTGGAAGAAGAGCTGCATGCCGACCCGAAGGAACGCGCCGAGCACCTGATGCTGATCGACCTGGGTCGCAATGATGTCGGTCGCGTGGCAGAGACGGGCAGCGTGGAAGTGACCGAGACCATGGTGACAGAGCGTTACTCGCACGTGATGCATATCGTTTCCAACGTCACCGGTCGCTTGCAGCCGAAGCTCGATGCCATGGACGCGCTGGCCGCGACCTTCCCGGCAGGTACGCTGTCCGGCGCCCCCAAGATCCGCGCGCTGGAAATCATCGACGAGCTGGAAGTCGGGCCGCGCGGCATCTACTCCGGCGCGATCGGTTACCTCGGCTGGCAGGGTGACCTGGATACCGCGATCGCGATCCGTACCGCGGTGGTGCATGGCGGCGAACTGACGGTGCAGGCGGGCGCAGGTATCGTGTATGACTCCGATCCGCAAAAGGAGTGGGACGAGACCATGAACAAGAGCCGCGCGCTGTTGAAAGCGGTGGCGATGGCAGGCGAGGGCATTGATCGACTGCAGTTACTCAAAGAGGAAGACGCATCATGATCCTGATGCTCGATAACTACGACTCCTTCACCTACAACCTTGTCCAGTACCTGGGCGAGCTGGGAGAAGAGGTGGTCGTGAAGCGCAACGATGAAACCACCGTTGCCGACATCAAGGCCATGGCCCCGACGCATATCGTTGTCTCGCCCGGGCCCTGTACGCCGAACGAGGCGGGCATTTCGCTCAACCTGATCGAAACGCTGGCAGGCGAGATTCCGATCCTGGGTGTCTGCCTGGGACACCAGGCCATCGGCCAGGTGTTCGGCGGCAAGGTCGTGCATGCGCGCGAAGTGATGCACGGCAAGACGTCGCTGGTCACGCACACCGGCAAGGGCGTGTTCATCGGCCTAGAGAATCCGATCGAGGTGACGCGCTATCACTCGCTGGTGGTGGAAAGGGATTCCCTGCCGGATTCGCTGGAGCTGACCGCCTGGACGGCGAATGACGATGGCTCGGTGGACGAGATCATGGGCTTCCGCCACAAGGAGCTGGCCGTCGAGGGCGTGCAGTTCCATCCGGAATCGATCCTCACGAAGAGCGGTCACGCCATGTTGAAGAATTTCCTCCAAGGCAAGCAAGCAGGGTAATACGCAATGCATATCAAGGAAGCCATCAGTCGCATTGTCGATCGCGAAGATCTCTCGACTGCGGAAATGGAAGCGGTGATGCAACAGATCATGACCGGCGAAGCCACGCCCATCCAGATCGGCGGCTTCCTCGCGGGCCTGCGCGCCAAGGGCGAGACGGTGGAAGAGATTGCCGCTGCAGCACGTGTCATGCGCGCGCTGGCATCGAAGGTCGAGATCGCAGGCCCGCACGTGGTCGATACCTGCGGCACGGGTGGCGATGGTGCGAGCCTGTTCAACGTATCCACGGCCTGCGCCTTCGTGGTCGCTGCAGCCGGCGGCAAGGTTGCAAAGCACGGCAATCGTTCAATGTCTTCAAAGTCCGGCAGTGCGGATGTTCTGGAAGCCCTCGGCGTGAACATCGAGCAGAGTCCCGAACAGGTTCAAGCGCAGATCGGGGGCATCGGTGTCGGATTCCTGTTCGCGCCGGCGCACCACAGCGCGGCACGCCATGCTGCCGCGCCCCGCAAGGAGCTCGGCACCCGGACGCTTTTCAACTTGCTGGGTCCGATTACCAACCCGGCCAGTGCGCCGCACCAGTTGCTGGGCGTGTTCGCCGCGCGCTGGGTCGAGCCGATGGCGAAGGTGCTGCGGGAGCTGGGTTCGAAGCACGTGCTGGTCGTGCATGCCGAGGACGGCCTGGACGAAATCTCGCTGGCGGTGCCGACGCGGGTGGCCGAGTTGCAGGATGGCCAGGTGCGGACCTATCGCATTCAGCCCGAGGATGTGGGTATCCAGCGTCAGTCCATGGAGGCCTTGTCGGTCGACGGGCCCGAGGCCAGCGCGACGATGATACTGGATGTCTTTGCCAACACGCCCGGGCCGGCGCTCGAGATGGTCGTGCTGAATGCCGGTGCGGCCATCTACGCTGCCGACCTGGTGCCCACCTTCCGTGAAGGTGTCGACAGGGCACGCGAACTCATTGCTTCCGGTGCCGTGCTCGAAAAGCTGGAAGCGCTTCGTGAGGCGACAGGTTCGACATCATGAGCAGCGATATCCTGAAAAAGATCCTGGCGACCAAGCGCGAAGAGATCGTTGCGGCTGCGGAGCAGAAACCGCTGCGCGCATTGCGGGCAGAACTCGACGGACTGCCGGAGACGCGTGGCTTCCAGGCGGCGCTGGAACAGCGCATCGACGCGAAGCAACCCGGCGTGATTGCCGAGATCAAGAAAGCCTCGCCGTCCAAGGGCGTGCTGCGCGAGGACTTCGATGTAGCGGCGATCGCCAGGTCGTATGCAGAACATGGCGCCACCTGTCTTTCCGTGCTGACCGACCAGCAGTATTTCCAGGGGCATCTGCAGAACCTGAAACTCGCGCGCGAGGCCTGCGAGCTGCCGCTCCTCAGAAAGGATTTCATCATCGACGCCTACCAGGTGTTCGAGGCGCGACAGGCCGGCGCTGACGCCATCCTGCTGATCGTTGCGGCGCTGGGCGATGCGCAGTTGCTGGACCTGGCGACGCTGGCCGCCGATCTCGACATGGACGTGCTGGTGGAAGTGCACGATGCCGAGGAGCTGGAGCGCGCGCTGCAGTTACCGTTGCGCCTCATCGGTATCAACAATCGCAACCTCCGGACCTTCGAGACAAGTCTAGACACGACTATCGACCTCTTGAGTGACATGCCCGATGACCGCCTGGTGATTACCGAGTCGGGCATTCATGCAAGGGACGATGTCACGACGATGCTGGGTGCGGGTGTCTATGGTTTCCTGGTGGGTGAGGCCTTCATGCGCCAGCCGGATCCGGGCGAAGCGTTGCAGCAACTTTTCCAGGTCGATTGATCCGGCAAAAAAAAAGGCCCCGCTCAGCGGGGCCTTC
Organism: Gammaproteobacteria bacterium; assembly: GCA_033720895.1. Classification (NCBI taxonomy): domain Bacteria; kingdom Pseudomonadati; phylum Pseudomonadota; class Gammaproteobacteria; species Gammaproteobacteria bacterium. The sequence continues at coordinate 15,010 of JAWWBS010000044.1, read as the reverse complement.
TTCTTGAAGCGTATTGCCTTGTCTAGCGATTGCCGCCGTTACCACGGTTGCCACCCTGGCCACCCTGGCTGCGCTGGCCGCCGCCGCTTCTCTTTCTTTTCGCGCCGCCATGACGCTTGCCCGAGTTCTGGCCACCGCCAGCCTTGCGGGCATGCGGGCGTCGCTTCGACTGACCGTCGCTGCGGCCACCGCCGCCGCCATTGCGGCCACGCGGCTTCTTGAAGATCGGCTCGGCAGCAATGCTCGGGTCGACTTCGAAGCCGGTCACGACCTGCTGCGGAATCTTTGCATTCAGGACTTTCTCGATGTCCTGCAGCAGCTTCAATTCGTCCACGCAGACCAGCGAGGCTGCTTCGCCTTCCATGCCGGCGCGACCGGTGCGACCGATGCGGTGCACGTAATCTTCCGGCACGTTTGGCAGCTCGAAGTTCACGACATGCGGCAGCTCCTCGATATCGAGGCCGCGGGCCGCGATGTCGGTGGCGACCAGCACGCGAACCTTGCCGCGCTTGAAGTCGGCCAGCGCACGCGTACGTGCATTCTGCGACTTGTTGCCGTGGATGGAGGCAGCGGTCAGGCCGTCTTCCATCAATTGCTTCACCAGGCGATCGCAACCGTGCTTGGTGCGGGCAAAGACCAGCACCTGCTGCCAGTTGCCGCTACCGATCAGGTAGGACAGCAGCTCGCGCTTGCGGGCACGGTCGACAGGATGCATGACCTGGGTAATGCGCTCGGCGGTCGTGTTCTTCGCAGCGACTGCAACCTTCTCGGGATTGTCCAGCAGGCCTTCGGCCAGCTTGGTGATCTCGTTGTTGAAGGTGGCCGAGAACAGCAGGTTCTGGCGATTTTCCGGCAGCAGCTTGAGGATCTTGCGGATGTCGCGGATGAAGCCCATGTCCAGCATGCGATCCGCTTCGTCCAGCACCAGGATCTCGAGGTCGCGCAGCGACACGGTGCCCTGGTTGATGTGATCCAGCAGTCGTCCCGGCGTGGCAACGAGAATGTCGAGGCCGCGCTGCAGGGCGGAAATCTGCGGATTGATGCTGACACCGCCGTACACCACGTTGGCGCGGATCGGCAGGTACTTGCCGTAGGTGCGGATGTTCTCCATCACCTGGGCAGCCAGTTCACGCGTCGGGGTCAGCACCAGCGCACGAATCTTGCGGTTGTTCTTCTGCGGGGCACGCATCAGCAGGTCCAGCATCGGCAGGGTGAAACCCGCCGTCTTGCCGGTGCCCGTCTGGGCGGCCGCCATCACGTCGCGACCAGCAAGCACTGCCGGGATCGCCTTGGACTGGATGGGGGTCGGTTGCGTGTAGCCTTCTTCGGAAACGGCACGCAGCAGCTCGGCTCTCAGGCCGAGAGAATCAAATGACATCATTAAATCTCCTGGACGCCTGCAATGGGTTGTCGGGTTGCGACAGGTCCCGCCTTCGGTCCAGGCAGATCTCAATATTAAGTGTGTGTTGTGTATCGAGGTGGGCTGCGGGCCGGAAATTCCGACGCGTCAGTAGAACCGCGACTGGCTGGTCACCGACCGATGGGCGACCGAACGAGGGGCACTTTAACAGAAAGTGCTTGAATGAACAGGATTATTTTCGATTCGGGAGCGGCTGGCGCTCAGGACTCGGGCTTGTAGTTAAGCCCGGAGGTCAGGTCCGAGTCCACCGTGCCCTGCGGCGTGGCGCCGATCACGACGATGGTCTTGCCGGCGACATTGATGTGGCCTTCCTCTTCCAGCGCCTTCAGCACGCGGCCCGCCATTTCGCGGGAGCAGCCCACGATGCGGCCGATTTCCTGGCGACTGATCCGGATCTGCATGCCGTCGGGATGGGTCATGGCGTCCGGTTCGCGACACAGGTCCAGCAAAATGCGTGAGATGCGGCCGGTGACGTCGAGGAAGGCGAGGTCACCCACCTTGCGAGTGGTGCGGCCGAGACGCGTTGCCAGCTGGCCGGAGAGCTCGAACAGCAGGTCCGGGTCTTCGTGCGCCAGGCGGCGGAACTTGTCGTAATGGATTTCGGCCAGCTTGCATTCGGTGCGCGTGCGTACCCAGGCAGAGCGCTTGGAGTCGGCAATGAACATGCCCATCTCGCCGAAGAATTCGCCCCGGTTGAGGTAGGTGACAACGATCTCGCTGCCTTCCTCGTCCTCGATGACCACGGCCACGGAGCCCTCGACAATGAAGTACAGGGTGTCTGGCGTGTCGCCCGCATGGATGACCACAGACTTCGACGGTACCTGCCGGATATGGCACATATCGAGGAAGCGCTCGACGGGCGGGTTGTTGAAGGGGCGGTAGCTTTTTTCTTTATCAACCATGGGCTTTATCGTTATTTGAATTGCCGGCGGGTAACTCGGGAAATCTACGCCTCAAGCGGGTCAAAGGCAAGCTCCAAGCGGTTTTCCACGCCTTCTCGGGGTTTTCGCGAAGGGGTTTTTTCGTCCATAATCCGCTCCCTGAGATTCATGTACCCCGGGAAGGCAGCTGGCAGCAGCGTGCCCCGGCTTGGGCAGGAGCGAGAAATGAACGATTCGAAGTTGCGTCTGCAAGGGTTCAACAACCTGACCAAGTCGCTGAGTTTCAACATCTACGACATTTGCTACGCGAAGTCGGAAAAGCACCAGAAGGAATACATCGAGTACATCGATGAGGCCTACAATGCCGAGCGCCTGACCCAGATCCTGACCGATGTCTCGAACATCATCGGCGCCAACATCCTCAACATCGCCCGCCAGGATTACGACCCGCAGGGCGCTTCAGTGACCATCCTGATCGCCGAAGGTCCGCTGACCAGCGATGAAATCGAGGAAGCGACCGAGGAAACGCCGGGTCCGCTGCCGGAGGCAGTCGTCGGTCATCTCGACAAGTCGCACATCACCGTGCATACCTACCCGGAAAGCCATCCGGACAATGGCATCTCGACGTTTCGTGCCGATATCGATGTGTCCACCTGCGGACAGATCTCGCCCCTGAAGGCCTTGAACTACTTGCTGCACGTGTTCGAGTCGGACATCGCGACCATCGATTACCGCGTGCGCGGCTTCACGCGTGACGTCGATGGCGAAAAGCATTTCATCGACCACGACATGGATTCGATCCAGAACTTCATGTCCGAGGATACGCAGGAGCTGTATCACATGGTCGACGTGAACATGTACCAGGAGAACATCTTCCACACCAAGCTGATGCTGCGCGAGACCGACCTGGACAATTACCTGTTCGGCACCGGTGTCAGCGAGTTCACCAAGGAAGAGGCCGATGCCGTGGCGGAGCGCCTGTACAAGGAAATGCGAGAGATATTCTATGGCCGCAACATCAAGCGCGGTTATTACTCCGACCTCGGGGAGTGAGGGTCGATTCCTGCATTGAAAAGGCCGGGCATTGCCCGGCCTTTTCAATGCATTCGGTTTCGCTCAGAATCGATATGCCGTTGTCGTCATCACTTTCGACACCAGCTTCATCAGTGATTTCACGGGCGGCGGCAGCTCCGCGGCTCCCGCTGCGCGTGCCTTGTCACCATGGTGGATTTCATCCAGCCGCATCTGCGCAATGATGGCGCGACTGCGGGTGTCGTCTTCGGCGATCTTTTCGAGGTGATCATCGAGATGTGATTCGACCTGCTTTTCCGTTTCCGCCACGAAGCCCAGGCTCCACTTGTCACCGATCGCACCAGCCAGCGCACCGATGGCAAAAGACCCTGCATACCAGAAGGGTGCCAGCTTCGACGGCCCTTCGCCGAGTTCCTCCAGGCGTTCTTCGCACCAGGCGAGGTGATCGACCTCCTCGGCCGCGCTTTCCTGCATCGCAGCTCGCACTTGCGCGTTTCGCGCGGTCACCGCCTGGCCCTGGTACAGCGCCTGGGCGGCAATTTCGCCAGCGTGGTTGACGCGCATCAGGCCCGCGGAATGGCTGCGATCGACAGGATCGATGATGTCCTCGGCCAGTTGCCCGGCAGGATTGGGACGGGACGCATGGCCGGCCTGGCGGGCCAGCACGGTGCGCAGGGCATTGTCGGCAGAGGCGACGAGATGATCAATCGGGCTCAGGTTTCGCATGAGGGGATTATACCGTGGACGCGGTTTCCTGGCTGTGGCTGGTCGGAACCGGCAGGGCGCGCGCCAGCAGTGATACGGGATGGACGATTTCCAGCGGCTGCCCCGCGAGGCGGTCGAGATGCAGGCCGCAGCCAAAGTTGCTGCTGGCGATGACCCGGGCATCGGTCGGGAGCGAGGCAAGCAAGCTGCGACCAAGTCGGTCGGCATCCTGCGGGTGGGTCAGGGCATGGTCACCGGCAGCGCCACAGCAATGCGCATGCTCGAGCATGCGGACTGACAATTCCGGAATGGCCTCCAGCAGGGCCAGTGAACCCGTTTCGCGCATGCCGTTCTTCAGCGTGCAGGGCCGGTGCACCAGCACCTTCTCGACACCGGCAAGGGGCAGGAGCGCTGGCAAGAGCTCGCCGTGCTGGCTGATGAATGTCATGACGTCCATGACCGGCGCTCCGGCCAGCTGTTCCTGCAGCTGCAGGCCACAGCCGCTGGCCGTGCTGATGATCGCCTCGAATTCCGGCTTGCCGAAGACCTGCTGCATGTCGCCTGCCAGCCGTACCGCCCGCGCCTGTTCGCCGGCGTGCTGGTCCAGTGCACCGCAGCAGCCTTGTTCGGCGGGAATTACCACGCAGAAACCCATGGCGTTCAATACCTGGATGCTGTCCTTGAGAGTCGCGACGTCCAGGCTGCGCCCCAGGCAACCCAGGTGCAGTGCGACCGTGCCACGGATTTCGCTGGCAGGTTCGTAGATGCCGGGGCGCAACGGCGCCGCTGCATGACGGGCGATGGACGCATGACGTTGCAGCCCCGGCACCAGGCTGCCCAGTGCAGCGAGCCCGGTCCGCCGTGCGCCCAGCAGCAGCGCAGACAGCAGCCCGATACGCCCGGGCGACTGGCGGAACCAGCTGACCATTCGCAGCAGCAGCGGGTGTCGCCGGGAGGCAGGCATGGCAGCACGGGTGGCATCGATCAGTTTGCCGTACGGCACCTGGGCAGGGCAGACCGCCTCGCAGGCACGGCAGGTCAGGCACCCATCAAGATGCTCTGCAATCCGTCCTTGTTCTTCCAGCTGGCCGCGAGCCAGGCCCTGCATCAACGCGATGCGGCCGCGCGGCGAATCGCCTTCCTCCCGGGAAAGCGAATAGGTAGGGCAATGTGGCAGGCACAAGGCACATTTCACGCAGGCATCGGCATCGGCGAGCGGAAAATCGGCAAATTTCGTCGAAGTGGCGTGATTTTCGCGTGTTTTCATGGGGTTAAGCGTATCAAATCCGTATAATGCCGGCTGAAATAGATGCCCGTCCGGGTAGCGCAGGCGCCAGAACCCGGTTGCGACCGGGCCGCGTGGCATCCCCGGAAGTGTCTCACGATTGATTTGCCGAACAAGGAATTTCGACCCGCATGAACAAGCTTTTACACCTTCTCCTGCCAACCCTCTGCCTGGCTGTTGCCAGCTTTTCCGTGGCAGCCGACCCGGTCTGGTCGGAAATCGAGGGAATCGCCGACATTGGTGACGAGGCGATCGCGACTGACGAAGACGATATTTTTGCCGGCAAGCTCAACCTGGGTTACCTGGCCTCGACCGGCAATACCGAATCGTCCAGCTTTGTCGGCAAGCTGACCCTGGCCTGGGACCTGGAAAAGTGGCGCCACGCCGCGGTTGCCTCGGGCTTCAGCTCGGAGACGGACGGTGTCACCGATGGCGAGCAATACCGTGCGGGCTACAAGGCGGATCGGAAGCTGGGCGACAAGAACTACCTGTTCGGCGTGGTGAACTGGGAAAACGATCGCTTCTCGGGCATAGACCGCCGCACCTCGGAAGCTGTCGGTTTCGGTCGGCGCTTCCTGGAGACCGGCAGCCACACGCTGGATCTCGAGCTGGGTGTTGGTGCCCGCCAGACCAAGCGCACCACCGGCGAGGAGACGGACGAGACCATCAGCCGTTTCGCCGGCAACTACGCCTGGCAGATTGCCGAGAATTCGACGTTCAAGCAGGGCGTCGCGGTCGAATCGGGTGACGAGAACACCTATATCGAGTCGACCACCGAATTGACTGCGCAGTTGATCGGCCAGCTGGACCTGTCCATCAGCTATGTGATCAAGCGCAACAGCGTGGTGCCGCTGGACAGCGAGAAAACCGATACGTATACCTCCGTCAGCGTTGTCTACAGTTTCTGAGGCCCGCCATGGCAGATGACAGCTACTACCAGCGCCATGCCTTTTTCTGCACCAATGTGCGGGACGAAGGCGCGGCTCGCCCGAGCTGCGGTCGCTGTGGCAGCGACGCGCTGCGTGCCTACCTCAAGGAGAAGGTCAAGACGGCCGACCTGAATGGCCCCGGCGCCATACGGGTCAACAAGTCCGGCTGCCTGGATCGCTGCGAGGAGGGGCCGGTGCTGGTCATCTACCCGGAGGCGACCTGGTATACCTACGTGGACGAGGAGGATCTCGACGAGATCTTCGAGGAACACCTGGTCCATGGCCGGGTGGTCGAGCGCCTGAAGCTGGATTGAGGCGAATTCTGGGCCGGCGGGCTGGCCAGCCGGCCGCAAAGACCGTAGAATGCCCCGCTTTTCCGGCATTACCCAGCCAGAAGGTAGTAATCGGCCAAAAAACCCGCCAGCCAGCGGGTTTCGGGGCCGATATTCTATTGAAAAGCCTGATTTTGTCCGGTAATATTGCCGCCCTTTCGCCCCCTGGGGGGCAGGAACTGCTTTGGAGCGATTCCAGAATGAAGACGTTTTCTGCAAAGCCGGAGACCGTGCAGCGCGAATGGCTGCTGATCGACGCGAACGGTAAGACCCTGGGACGCCTGGCGTCCGAGGTGGCCAAGCGCCTGCGTGGCAAGCACAAGGCCGAGTACACCCCGCATGTCGATACGGGTGACTATGTCGTTATCGTGAACGCGGAGAAGATCCGTGTCACCGGCAACAAGTTGAATGACAAGATGTACCACCGTCACACGGGTTACATCGGCAACCTGAAGTCCACGAACCTCAAGGACATGCTCGCCGAGCGTCCGGAGAAGGTGATCGAGCTGGCGGTCAAGGGCATGCTCCCGAAGAACCCGCTGGGCCGCGCCATGTTCAAGAAGCTGAAGGTGTTTGCTGGACCGGAACACAGCCATGCGGCACAGCAGCCACAGCCGCTGGAAATTTGATTAGGCAAATCTGATACGACGCAAGTCGGACAGGAACAAGATAAATGGCAACGACTCAGAACTACGGCACCGGCCGACGCAAGTCCTCCACCGCACGCGTTTTCATGCGTCCGGGCAAGGGTGAGATCACCGTCAACGGCAAGCCGCTGGACGAATTTTTTGGTCGCGAGACCTCGCGCATGATCGTGCGTCAGCCGCTGGAGCTGACCGAAATGCTCGACAGCGTTGACGTATTCGTCACCGTCGCTGGTGGCGGCAACACGGGCCAGGCTGGCGCCATTCGCCATGGCCTGACCCGTGCGCTGATGGAATATGACGAGGGCCTCCGCCCGGCGCTGCGCAAGGCAGGCTACGTGACCCGTGACGCTCGTGAAGTCGAGCGCAAGAAGGTCGGCCTCCGCAAGGCACGTCGCGCTACCCAGTTCAGCAAGCGCTGATCGTTTCGATCTCCGATTCCGGGCCGGTACCGGTCCGGTAGCGGGTTCGGACACTTGGGAGATCGTCTAACGGTAGGACTACGGACTCTGACTCCGTCAATCCAGGTTCGAATCCTGGTCTCCCAGCCAAAATAAAAAGGCCCCCACCGTCGGTGGGGGCTTTTTTTATTTTCCCTGCGGGGACTTCTCGGATTCGAACCACGTTCGACCGCCCGCGAGCCAGATTCATCTGGCGAGCAGGTCAGGGCTGTCTCGCGTAGCGAGCAGCAATCCTGGTCAGTGTGCCTGTCCGCAAATGTTGCGGTTCGATCTCGAATCCTGATCGCCCACGACTGGCCCAGCCAAAACCCTTGCCAACGACTGGACCCCGCCCTCGTGGCGGGGTTTTTTTGTTGGGAGCCACGGGGATTCGAACCTTGTTCGAAACCGCCACCGCGAGCTTCATCGAGCGGCTGGCAGTCGACCGAGCATTGCAAGGTCAATCCTGGCCAGCAGGCGGTAATGCTGCGGAGAGGGATCGCCTTGTTACCCAATCAGATATGTACCGCGCCACAGCCCGCCACTGGCGGGTTTTTTCATGCATGAAAGAAATGTTTCAGATCGGGCTTGCAATTTATCGTACCCCATGTACCATTAGCACACAGGGTACAAGTGGTACACCTGATGAGGAAGGAGGGTTCTGATGGAACTCGTCATCGATATCAACGATCCGGAGCCGCTGTACGCGCAGCTGGTTTCGCAGATCAAGGATGCGGTCCGGACAGGTGCAATTGCGCCGGGTGATCCGCTTCCTTCGATTCGCCAGCTGTCGACTGACCTGGAAATGAACAGCAAGACGGTGGCCAAGGCTTACCGCCTGCTGGAGCGCGATGCGGTCATCCAGGCGCGTGGCTACCGGGGTACGTTCGTGCATCCGGATGCCGCAAGAAACAGCACGACAGATATAAGCGGTTGGCTGAATGAAACGCTGGCCAACACCATTGCAGACCTGAGAGACGGCGGTGCCACCGACTCGGAAATCAGGATTGCCTTCACCCATGTCATGAATGAACGAAACAATGGAGGTGCCTGATATGACGAATTGGCCCGAAATCGTATTTACCACTGTCTTCCTGGCGCAGATCCTGCTGATATCCTGGTACGTTCCTGCAAAGATCCTGAAGCGAATGGATTACGTGATGACTCACTATCCGCGCTCGGAATACCCGAAGCTGTATCCACGCTCTGAAGAGTTCTATCGGCTGGGGCAGATGTTGTTCAGGAACGCCAACCGCATCATCTTCCTGCTGGGATTTGCCTTCCTTTACCTGGCGTTGACCACCGGTCGCGAAACGATTCCGGATGTCATTCCCGGCGGGTATTTCATCCTGCAATTCGTGCCCTTGATGGCGATGGAGCTCTGGGAGTGCAACAACTTCAAGTTGATGCGCCAGTCCAATACATCGACCAAGCGCACCGCCGAACTGCGTCGTCGCGACCTGTTCCGCTACGTGTCGCCATGGCTTGTGGTGTCGGCAGCGCTGGCCTTTGTGATGGCCATTTCCGCCGAGCTGTTCATGCCCGGCCAGGTATTCGAATGGGACAAGGTCATTGTGCTGACCCTGGGTTGCGGCTTCCTGATGGGTATTGCGGCGTTCAACCTCTACGGCCGCAAGCTGAACCCGCACCAGTCGGCTGGCGAGCGTGCGCGGTTCATCTCGATTGCGGTGCACAGCATGTTCTACCTGGTCATTGCCATATGTGCGTACTTCACATTCAAGAGTGTTGAAGATGCCCTGGACCTGCAGAACATCGATGCAATTTCCATGAGCGTCTACATGCAGCTCGTGGCGTTCCTGTCGATAGGCGTGGTCTTGCGCTCGACCGATCCGGAAGACATCGACTTCAGTGTCTACCGAGCTGATCCGACATCCACTTGATATGGCCTGGCCTGGAAAGAAAAAGCCCCGCGGAAGCGGGGCTTTTTTTGGGGCAGGAAAGCGTTCAGTTAGTCGGCGAACTGCGCAACAAGGCATAAAGGCGCACGAAATCCGGCTTGAACAACAAGGCAGCTACCACAGCATAACCAACAATGGCGTAAGCCAGCCATTCTTGCTGGATCAGCAGGTAAAAGCCGAGACCGACTATGCAGGGCGCGTCAGCGGCGCCCAACTGGATCATGGTCAGGGTCTTCAACTGCATGTCGGGATGTGAGGTACCAGCCATCGAGATGGCCCTCTTTTCAATCCAGCCGTGCTTCAGGAAAAGGGAGCCACCGAAGCAGGCTGCCGTAGCGGCCCCGAGAATGATGGGCATCATGTTCAGCAGGCTGTCGTCCACCTGGGGTGGTTCCATTTCGGGGATGACGAAAAAATGAATGGCTGCGGTAAAGGCACCGATTGCACCCAGCAAGGTGCCGTACCAGGTCAGGTTGAGCATGCGCTTGGTCTGCATGAAATCCATTTGTTATCTCCGGTAAGTCGGGCTCAGGGCTTGATGGTTTTGACGCCGTCATCGCCGGCCAGCAGCAGGATGTCAGCCGGCCGCTTGGCGAACAGGCCCACCGTTACGACGCCAGGCATCTGGTTGATGGTCTCTTCCATGCCGACGGCATCGGTCAGGTCCAGGTTGCGGACGTCCAGGATGATGTTGCCGTTGTCGGTCGTGAAGCCGTCGCGCAGTTCCGGCTGGCCACCCAGGGCGGTCAGCTTGCGGGCGACCAGGGAGCGGGCCATGGGAATGACTTCGACCGGCAGGGGGAAGGCGCCCAGCACGTCGACCAGCTTGGAATCATCGGCAATGCAGACAAAGGTCCGGCTGGCCTCGGCAACGATCTTTTCGCGGGTCAGTGCGCCACCGCCACCCTTGATCAGGTGCAGGTTGCGGGTTGCCTCGTCGGCACCGTCCACGTAGATGTCCAGGCCGCCGGCATGGTTCAGGTCGACCACCGGGATGCCGATCGCCTTTAGCCGCTCCGTGGAGGCCTCCGAGCTGGAAACTGCCCCTTCGATCTGGTCGCGGCGGTCTGCCAGCGCGTCAATGAAGTGGTTGACGGTGGAGCCGGTGCCGACCCCGATCGTCCGGGCATCGCCCAGGTAATCCATGGCCGCCAGGGCGGCCGCCTTTTTCTTTGCATCCGCAGACATCGTTGTTCCCCGCGTGAAAATCCAGCAGGCATTGTCGCCAGCAGGGCGGGAAAAGGAAAGGGCAGCACAGGACTGGCTAAAAAAGCACCAGGCAAAGAAAAGGCCCGGCGAACCGGGCCTTTGAAGATCTGCTTCGAGCCGCAAAGCGGCCGCAGATTATCTCTTGCGACGCTTCGCAGCAGTCTTTTTCTTGCGCTTCGCAGCGGTCTTCTTGCGCTTGGGCGCAGCTTTCTTCTTCTTGGCTGCTGCCTTCTTCTTGCGCTTCGGAGCAGCCTTTTTCTTCTTGGCGGCTGCCTTCTTCTTGCGCTTAGGAGCGGCCTTCTTTTTCTTCTTCTTGGCTGCTGCCTTCTTCTTGCGCTTCGGAGCAGCCTTTTTCTTCTTGGCTGCTGCCTTCTTCTTGCGCTTAGGAGCGGCCTTCTTCTTCTTCTTCTTTGCTGCTGCCTTCTTCTTGCGCTTCGGAGCAGCCTTTTTCTTCTTGGCGGCTGCCTTCTTCTTGCGCTTCGGAGCGGCTTTCTTCTTCTTCGCAGCCGTCTTCTTGCGCTTGGCAGTCGTCTTTTTCTTCTTGGCAGTGGTCTTCTTCTTGCGCTTCGCAGCGGTTTTCTTCTTCGCCGTGGTCTTCTTCTTGCGGGTAGCTGTCTTCTTCTTAGCTACCGACTTTTTCCGAACCACGCGTTTTTTCTTAGCAGTGGATTTACGTTTTGCAGCTGATTTCTTTTTAGCAGCCATAAGTAATGATCCTCCCATATACGATCACTCGCCGTTGAGTATATATCAGAAAGGTCAAATTTCCAGCAATGCAAGTTTTTTTGCAAAACGGGGTTCGGGCTGCAAAAAAAACCGAACGTGCTCGACGTCGGAACAAGTCGGGTCGCAATCGTGTCAGCGCATCTTGCTGCCAGCCATTTTCAGAATGGCATTCCACTCCTTTCGAGTAACCGGCGTGATGGAAAGACGGTTGCCGCGGCGCAGGATCTGCATCTCTTCAAGCACCGGATTGTCCCTTAATTCCTGCAGCGAAACGGTTTCGTCAAAGCGTTCACGGAATGCGACATTGACCATCATCCAGCGAGGATTGTCGGGGTCGCTCTTCGGGTCGTAGTGCTTGTCTTCAGGGTCGAACGCGGTGTGGTCGGGGTAGGCTTCCTTGACGACTTCGGCAATTCCGACCACGCCAGGCACCTTGGTATTGGAGTGATAGAAAAGCACGAGGTCGCCCTTCTTCATGTCATCCCGCATGAAGTTCCTGGCCTGGTAGTTCCGCACCCCATCCCAATGGGCGCCTTTCTTCTTGAAGGTCTTGAGGTCGTCGATACTGAATTCGTCAGGCTCGGATTTCATCAGCCAGTAGTTCATGGGGTCTCCTGCAGGGTTCAGGTACGGATGTATTCATTCGGTGTGAGGATGCCGTCGACCGGCACGTCCCAGTCAGCGGGCTCCAGCTTGTCGATTTCCTGGAACGCATAGGCAAGACCGAACAGCTTGGGCCGTTGCAGCCGTTTGCGAGGCGTGAGGAAGGCAAAGGTCCGGTCGTAGAAACCGCCACCCATGCCCAGCCTGTTGCCGGACCGGTCGAAGCCCACCAGGGGTGCGAGTACTGCATCGAGATCGCGGCCATCGAGGCGCTCAGCAGTATCCACGGGCTCGGGAATGTCGAAGCGATTGCGTTGCAGCTCGGTATCCGGTGTGAAACGGCGAAAACCCAGGGTGTCGCCTTCCAGGCAGGGCAGGAACACGGCCTGCTCGCGTTGCCAGAACAGCTCGGTACAGGGGCCGGGATCGAGCTCGCCACCCATGGGCAGGTAGACGGCAATGCGTTCCGCCCGTGACAGCGCGGGCACGCGCAATGCCAGCCTGCGCACGCTGCGCGCGGCGCGTACCTGTTCCGCTTCGGAGAGGGCAGCACGTTGCTGCCGGAGTTGCTGGCGATGGGCTTGCAGATTGTCTGACCGCGTCATGACCTCATCCTGCATCCGGCCTGTACGCTCGTCGAGCGCGGTCCCGCCAGCCGGGGGTGAAATTAGAACGCCTCCCGCCTGTGCCGTAACAGACGTTTGCCCTTGAACCTGAGGTTCAAGTGGAGCTCGCTGCTGTGCTTTAGGCTTTCCACTCGGCGGTGGACATGCGCACCGTCACAGCAGGGGAGAGCTCCAGGGTAATCGATTAAGGCTCAAAGGGTACCCAGCCCGTTTCGAACACCGCAGGAGACGCAAACTCGAGTGGCCGATCGGCCGACAACTGAATGGTAACACCCCGACCGCTGCCGATAGCAAGCAGACACCTGGAAGAAAACGTGGAGGAGATAAACTTGTACAGCGCGCCTGACCGTTGCGGTCGGAGCCCGATCAGAATTCGAACTGGCGATCCTGGCCGAGGATGGCATCCATGCGCTCACGCAGCGAGCGCGCGGCAGATACGACTTCGGTATCGACCTGGTCGTAGGCCTTGCGAGTCTGCAGCAATTCGTTGGCCAGGTTCAGTGCGACCATCACGGCCATGCGGTCCAGGCCCACGACCTTGCCACTGTCGCGGATTTCCTTCATCCGTTCGTTGAGGTGGTTGGCGGACTCCAGCAGGGCAGCCTTCTCCTCTTCAGGGCAGGCTACCTGGTATTCCTTGTCGAGGATCTTGACGGTCACCGACGCGGTGGCGTTGCTCATCAGCCCTGCTCCAGGGATTTCAGGCGGGTGATCATGCCTTCGACGCGGGTGCGAACCTGTTCGTTCCGCTGCACGAGACTGGCTTTTTCCGCAACCAGGGTTTCCTGGTTGTCGCGCAAGGACTGGTTTTCTTCCTGCAGCTTGTCGCACAGGTCGAGCACCTCGTGGAGGCGTTCCTCGAGGCGCTTCAGTTCCTTGCGAAATTCCGGATTCTCAGCCATGGACGCCACTATAAGACCGGCTTTCGGGAGCGTCAATTCAGGCTGCCGGAGACCCCGCCCAAACTCGCTCCCCGCCGCCCGGGAATGGTAGGATTGAGGCCTCTTTCAGACCACGGAACGACCTGTGTCCTTACCCTCGTACAACGACCTCGAAGCCGCCCTGCGCCGGGCGGGCGTGCTGCAGGACGCGGCGGAAGCCCATGGCACCATGTCGGCCCTGCTGGCAACCGGCAAGTCCACCTTGAAGGACGACTGGCTGGAGCGCGTCTTTGCGGAAGCGGATCCGGCCAATGCCAATGCCGGTGCCTGCCGGCGGTTGCTGGAGCGGACCTGGGATGCCAGCTTCGAGCTGCTGGTCGGGGATGCGCTGGCCTACGAGCCAGTCCTGCCGGACGACGAGGACGATCTGCAGCTGCGCGTGGATGCCTACAGCGAGTGGTGCCAGGGCTTCATGTTCGGTATGGCGCTGGCCGGTTTCGAAACCTTCGATGACCTGCCGCCGGACGTGCAGGAGTTTCTTGCCGACCTGGCCGAGATCAGTGGTCGCACCCTGGACCTGGGGGATGACGAGGAAGCCGACGAAAGCGCCTACATGGAGCTGCACGAGTACCTGAAGGTCGGCGTGCAACTGGTCTACGACGAGCTGAATCCGCCGCGTCCGCAGCAGTTTCGTGCACCGCCTGGCGTGCACTGACCAGCCAGGCGAACAGGAGCAACGGAAGAGGACATGGACCAGCAGGAATTTGCCCGCCGCCGCAAGCAGCTGATGCGCATGATGAGCGATGATGCCATCGCCATCATTTCGGCCGCGCCGGAAAAGATTCGCAGCCGCGACACGCATTATCCATTCCGCCAGGATTCCGATTTCCATTACCTCACCGGCTTCCCGGAGCCGGATGCCGTGGCCGTGCTTGCGCCCGGTCGTGATCCGGCGGAGTTCATCCTGTTCGTGCGTGACAAGGACCCCGAGCGCGAGACCTGGGATGGTCGGCGTGAGGGCCCGGATGGTGCCTGCGAAGTCTACGGCGCGGACGATGCTTTCCCGATCGACGACATCGACGAGATCCTGCCGGGCCTGATGGAAAACCGCGAACGCGTCTTTTACACCATGGGCACGCACCACGACTTCGACCAGCGCGTCATCGGCTGGGTGCAGCAGCTGAGGAAGCAGCTGCACTCGGAGCAGGGCGCGCCGCATGAATTCGTTTCGCTCGACCCCTTCCTGCACGACATGCGCCTGTACAAGTCGCGCAAGGAAATCGCCATGATGCGCAAGGCGGCGAAGATTGCGGTCAAGGCACACGAGCGTGCCATGCGTGCAGTGACGCCCGGCATGATGGAATGGGAGATCGAGGCC
>JAWWBS010000043.1 GCA_033720895.1 Gammaproteobacteria bacterium | reverse complement strand
GCACAGCATGGCCTGACGCTCGGCATGAAGCTGGAGAACTGGCCGCCGGCAAGCCTGCGTGCCGACAAGGCGTGAGCCTTCGTTAACCGAACTTACTGACAGGGTATAAAGCCATGCGTCATCGTAATACTGGCCGTCAACTGAGCCGCAACAGCACGCACCGCAAGGCGATGCTGCAGAACCTCGCCGCTTCCATTCTTCGTCACGAAGTCGTCAAGACGACGTTGCCGAAGGCCAAGGAAGTGCGTCGCGTGGTCGAACCGCTGATCACCATGTCCAAGGAAGACAGCGTCGCCAAGCGCCGCCTGGTCTTCGATCGCCTGCGCGATCGCGAAATGGTCACCAAGCTGTTCACCGACCTGGGCCCGCATTACAAGGAGCGCCCGGGTGGTTACCTGCGCATCCTGAAGGCCGGCTTCCGCGCTGGTGACAATGCGCCGATGGCGATTGTCCAGCTGGTCGACCGCGATGGCGGCGAAGCTGTGGAAGATGCGACTGGCGAGGAAGAAGCCAAGTAATAATCTTCCTTGCAGGGTTAAAGAAAAACCGGGCCACGTGCCCGGTTTTTTCATGCCTGGAATTAATCTTGCCGGAAAGTTCAGGACAGCGGCCATACCTGCGGGATGATGAGCATGGCAGTCACGGCCAGCACCGCGTTCAAGGGCAGGCCGAAGCGCAGGTAGTCCCCGAAGCGATAACCACCAGGCCCGTAGACCATCAGGTTCGTCTGGTAGCCAATCGGCGTGGACAGGCTGGCGGATGCAGCAAAGGCAATGGCCACCGCAAAGGGCATGAAGTTCAGGCCGGCCGATGCGGTCATCGCATGAGCGATCGGGAACATCAGTACGGCAGCTGCATTGTTGGTCAGTACCTCGGTCAGCAGCACGGTACTGACATAGATCGCGAGCAGGATGCCTAGCGGATTGTTGCCGGCCAGCCCCAGCAGTCCATAGGCGAGTGATGCTGCTGCGCCCGTGCTTTCCAGTCCTGCACCCAGTGCAAAAGCAGCGGCAATGACGACCAGTACATCGATGTCCAGGCTGCGGCGTGCTTCGCCGCCATCAAGGCAGCGTGTAACAACCATCAGGCCGGCGCCGGCCAGCGCCGCATGCAGGATTTCCAGCAGCCCCAGTCCGGCGCTGGCTACCACGCCAGCAAGAATGGCCCAGGCCAGTCCTGCGCGTTCGTGATTGGGCGTTACTTGTCCTTCCAGTGGTTTAACCAGCAGGAAATCCCGGGTGCCGCGGTTCCGTTCCGCAAAACTGCGGTCCGATTCGAGGAGCAGGGTGTCGCCCGGATGCAGGGTGATGTCGCCGATCTTGCGGTTGATGCGCTCCCCCTCGCGGGATACGGCAATGACCACGGCATCGAAACGCTTGCGGAAACCGGAGGCCTTTACGGTCTTGTGCACGAAGCCTGCGTTGCGACCGATCACCACCTCGTAAAGTGCGCGTGACGAACGATCTGCGTCGAGTTTGAAGACCTGTTCGGTTGCCGGCACCAGTCCCTTGATCTTCTGAAGGTCGGCAATCGAATCCACGATTCCGGCAAAGACCAGGCGGTCATTCTCCTGCAGGAGCTCTTCCGGGTCGACCGCCGGCAGGACGGTGTTGGCGCGGTCGAGCTCGATCAGGAACAGGCCGGGCAGGTGGCGAAGGCCGGCTGCCTCGATGCTCTGGCCGACCAGCGGCGAGCCTTCCTCGACCAGCATTTCGACCGTGTATTCGCGCGTTGCGGCGAGCTGTTCCTTCGAGGATTTCCGCTTTGGAAGGAGTTTACGCCCGAACAGGAACACGTAAATGAATGCAATGAGTGCAGAGGGCAGGCCAAGCCAGGCCAGCTCGAAGAAATGAAAACCGCTACCCGTCTCCTCGAGCAGCAAGCCATTGACGATCAGGTTGGTGCTTGTGCCGATCAGCGTCATCGTGCCGCCGATGATCGCGGCATAGGACAGCGGCAGCAGGAAGCGCGACGCAGAGAAGCCGTTCTTGCGCGCCCAATCCGTGATTGCGGGAACAAAGGTTGCCACGACCGGCGTGTTGTTCATGAACGCACTGAGCAGCGAGACAGGTGCCATGATGCGAAGCTGCGCGACTCGTTCGGACTGTCCCCGGCCAAACAGCCTGCCGGTAACCAGCGCAATGGCTCCCGTGTTGCGCAGACCGGCAGCGACGACATACAGGGCTGCAATCGTTATCACGCCGGGATTGGAGAAACCTGCCAGTGCCTGTTTCGTATCGATGACACCGAGCAGCAGCAGCAGGGTCATGGCCCCGACAAAAATGGCTGCGGCGGAAATTCGAGTGAATACCAGTGCCAGCAACACGACGCAGGTCGTTCCGGCGGCAATCATTGCATCGAACGTGAGCATGCTTCTCCTGCCTGTGACGGGACTTCACAGGAGTATACATGCCGAGCCGCGAGGGAAAGACCTACTTGCTGGCGCTGCGTTTCCCGCGGGCGGCGTTGCCTTTGCCGGCCGGCAGCAGATGCTTGAGGAAGTAGCCGGTATGGGACTGCTCCATTGCCGCGATGCTTTCCGGCGTGCCCTCGCCCACCAGCGTGCCACCGCCGTCACCGCCGGCCGGGCCCATGTCGATGATCCAGTCGGCTGTCTTGATCACGTCCAGGTTGTGTTCGATCACCACGACGGTATTGCCATGGTCGCGCAGCCGATGCAGCACGGCGAGCAACTGTTCGATGTCATGGAAATGCAGGCCGGTGGTTGGCTCGTCCAGGATGTAAAGCGTCTTTCCGGTGTCACGCTTTGACAGCTCGCGAGACAGCTTGACGCGCTGCGCTTCACCGCCGGACAGGGTGGTAGCGTTCTGCCCCAGCCGAACGTAAGAGAGGCCGACATCCATCAGGGTCTGCAGCTTGCGGGCAATGGTCGGCACGGGCGCGAAGAACTCGAGCGCGTCCTCGATGGTCATCTCGAGGACCTCGTGGATGTTCTTGCCCTTGTAGCGGATATCCAGTGTCTCGCGGTTGTATCGCTTGCCTTTGCAGATGTCGCAGGGGACATAGATGTCCGGGAGGAAATGCATCTCCACCTTGATGACGCCATCGCCCTGGCAGGCTTCGCAGCGACCGCCCTTGACGTTGAACGAGAAACGACCCGGCTTGTAACCACGGGCCCGTGATTCCGGTGTTTCGGCAAACAGTTCGCGAATCGGCGTGAACAGGCCGGTATAGGTGGCCGGGTTGGAACGCGGGGTGCGGCCGATGGGCGACTGGTCGATATCGATGACCTTGTCGACCTGGTCGAGACCCTTGATGCCCTTGCAGGGCGAAGGCTCCGCCGCCGAGTTGTAGAGTTCCTTGGCCGCGGTCTTGTAGAGCGTGTCGTTGATCAGGGTGGAT
Organism: Gammaproteobacteria bacterium; assembly: GCA_033720895.1. Classification (NCBI taxonomy): domain Bacteria; kingdom Pseudomonadati; phylum Pseudomonadota; class Gammaproteobacteria; species Gammaproteobacteria bacterium. The sequence continues at coordinate 15,473 of JAWWBS010000043.1, read as the reverse complement.
TTGCCCGATCCGGAAACACCGGTCACGCAGGTCATCAGGCCCAGCGGGATGTCGATATCGACGTCCTTGAGGTTGTTGCCGCGCGCACCCTTGATCGAGATCTTCTGGTCCTTTTGCGGCGGGGTACGCATGTCGGGCACGGCAATGGCACGCTTTCCCGACAGGTACTGGCCGGTCAGCGAGGCGGAATTCCTCTCGACATCCCGGGGCGTGCCCTGGGCAACCACGGTACCGCCGTGCACGCCAGCGCCCGGCCCCATGTCGAGCACGTGATCGGCCTGGCGGATGGCGTCTTCATCGTGTTCGACCACGATCACGGTATTGCCGAGGTCGCGCAGCCTCGTCAGCGTGTCCAGCAGGCGCTGGTTGTCGCGCTGGTGCAAGCCGATGGAGGGCTCGTCGAGGATGTACATCACGCCGACCAGGCCGGAGCCGATCTGGCTGGCGAGACGAATGCGCTGGGCTTCGCCACCGGACAGCGTTTCGGCACTGCGGTTCAGGGTCAGGTAGTCGAGGCCGACATCGACCAGGAAGGTCAGGCGATCGGAAATTTCCTTCACGATCTTCTTGGCGATTTCGCCACGACGCCCTGGCAGCTTGAGCCTGTCGAAGTAGTCGCGCGACTTGCCGACCGCCATCGCCGAAATGTCCGGCAGCGACAGCTTGCCGATATAGACATGGCGCGCTGCACGGTTCAGGCGCGTCCCGTCGCAGGACGGGCAGGCCTGAGTGGAAAGGTACTTGGCCAGTTCCTCGCGAACCATGCTGGACTCGGTCTCGCGGTAACGGCGCTCCATGTTTGGCAGGATGCCTTCGAAGCGGTGCTTGCGTGGCGAGGTGCGGCCGCGCTCGTTGAAATAATTGAACTCGATCTTCTCTTCGCCCGAGCCATGCAGCAGCACATCGCGGATGTCCGGCTCGAGATCCTCGTACGGTGTTTCTACATCGAAGTCGAAATGGGCGGCCAGCGACTTGATCATCTGGAAGTAGTAGGCATTGCGCTTGTCCCAGCCGCGAATCGCGCCGGCAGCCAGTGACAGGTGCGGATGCACGACCACGCGGTCAGGGTCGAAGAACTGCTTCATGCCCAGGCCGTCACAGGTCGGGCAGGCACCGACCGGATTGTTGAAGGAGAACAGCCGCGGCTCCAGCTCGCTTAGCGAATAGCCGCAGATGTTGCACGCAAAGCGCGAGGAGAACACCAGCTCCTCGCCACTGCCTTCCATCGGCACGACCTTGGCCACACCATCAGCCATGGCCAGGGCCGTCTCGAAAGACTCGGCAAGGCGTTGCTGCAAGTCGTCACGGACCTTGAAGCGATCGACCACGGCTTCGATGGTGTGCTTCTTGCGCAGGTCCAGGGTTGGCGGCTGGTCAAGGTCGACCACCTCGCCATTGATCCTGGCGCGGATGAAACCCTGCGCGCGGAGGTCGGCCAGCACCTGCACGTGCTCGCCCTTGCGATCGGCGATCACCGGCGCCAGCAGCATCAGCTTGGTCCCCTCGGGCTGCTCCAGCACGTGGTCCACCATCTGGCTGACAGTCTGGGCCTCGAGATCGGTGTCGTGGTCGGGGCAGCGTGGCTGGCCGGCGCGCGCGAACAGCAGGCGCATGTAGTCGTGGATTTCGGTGACCGTGCCGACCGTCGAGCGCGGGTTGTGCGACGTCGACTTCTGCTCGATGGAAATGGCCGGCGACAAGCCCTGGATGTCATCGACATCCGGTTTTTCCATCATGGACAGGAACTGGCGCGCGTAGGCCGACAGCGATTCCACGTAGCGTCGCTGGCCCTCTGCATATACCGTGTCGAATGCCAGCGACGACTTGCCCGATCCGGACAGGCCCGTGATCACGATCAGCTTCTCGCGTGGCAGGTCAACGTCGATGTTCTTGAGGTTGTGGGTCCGCGCGCCGCGGATATGGATAGTGTCCATGCATGAGCTCTTTGGGTAAGCGAACCTGATATTATACGCGTTCGGACTAATTCGGCGCAAAGCCATCCTGGGCGCCGGCCGACCGGGGTCGGACGGCTTGGCAGTGACCTGATATGATGCGCCGAGTTCCAGGCCGGTGCTCGTCCTCGCCGGCCGACGGCCCGCATACCTACGGCAGCAACAAGAATGTCATCCCAACCACCCTTGGCAGCATCCGGCGCGCAGGCGCATGAAAAAACCCATTGGCTCGGCGTTACCACGCTGGCGGGTACGCTGGGCCTGCGCATGCTGGGCCTGTTCATGGTGCTGCCCGTGCTGGCCTTGTACGTGGAGCGCCTGCCGGGCGGAACGGCCCTGCTGGTGGGGCTGGCGATGGGCATCTATGGCCTGACCCAGGCTGTCTTGCAGCTGCCGATGGGCTGGCTGTCCGACCGTATCGGGCGCAAGCCCGTGATCGTCGCTGGCCTGTTGGTGTTCGCCGCCGGGAGCCTGCTGGCATGGCAGGCGGAAACCGCCTTCTGGCTGGTGATGGGTCGTGCCCTGCAGGGTGCAGGCGCCATTTCGGCCGTCGTAACAGCCCTGGTGGGAGACCTGACCGCACCGGCGCTGCGGACCCGCGCCATGGCCCTGATCGGCATATCCATCGGTTCGGCCTTCCTGCTCGCGTTTATCGTAGGGCCCTTGCTGGCCAGCGTATTTGGCGTAGACGGCCTGTTCCTGCTGACCGCCCTGCTGGCAACCCTCAGTATCGTGCCCTTGCTCTGGCTGGTGCCGGATACCGTGCCGGCCGCGCGGTCCTCTGACCGGCGCAAGGGCCTTAGAAGCGGGCTCATGGCGGGCAGGGCGGTCATGCCGGAGGCACTGATGGCCCTGCTGCTGCATGCCTTGCTGACCGCTGTGTTCCTGGTCGTCCCGGGCCTGCTGGTCGAGCGACTGGGATTGCCGGTGGGGCAGCATGGCCAGGTTTATGCACCGATCATGCTGGCCTCCCTGTTGCCGCTCGGCCTCCTCATGCTGATCCAGGAACGTCTTCATTCCCGGCTGGCGCTGGGCCTTGGCGTGGTGTTGCTGGGCCTGGCCCTGGGCTTGTGGTTGCTCGGCGGCAACTGGCCGGTCTATGCCGGCCTGCTGTGCTTCTTCGGCGGATTCAACTTCGTCGAGGCCCACCTTCCGGCGCGGGTCAGCCTGCGGGCTGAAGCGGCCACGCGGGGCGCTGCCATGGGCTGGTATTCCACCGGGCAGTTTGCCGGGGCTTTCGTGGGCGGCCTCGGTGGTGGAATCCTGCTGCAACACCTCGACGGGGCCTCGCTGCTGGTGGCCGGCATCCTGCTGACCGTGCTGTGGCTGGTGGCACTGCTTGTCGGGCAATGGAGAGGCCGCCAGGCCGACACCTGACCTTGCCCCGGACCGGCCCGGCGGGTTCCGGGCGATTTCTGGAGTGCTTGCCGTACCTGGCGTCTCTATATCCCTAGAAATGCGGATTGCTTGTCCGTAAAATTCCGCGCGCGAATTTGCCCCCCGAGGTCCAATTTTTCCCTTATCGCGGCAAATCTTCCATGTTTCGGGGGCTTGAGTCCGGTAGAATGGTCGCTTCGCCTGCCGTTGCGATGCTCTCGTGGCGCGCGGGGTTAATTTTTTTCAAAATCAACGAGTTGAGAGGGTTCAGCATGGCAAGGGGAATCAACAAGGTCATTCTCGTCGGCAACCTGGGCGCAGATCCGGAGACGCGGTATTCCGCCAATGGCAATGCTGTCACCAAGATCCGGGTGGCAACGTCCGACCAGTGGAAGGACAAGCAGACCGGCGAGCAGCAGGAGCGCACCGAGTGGCACAGGATTACGGCGTTCGGCCGCCTTGCCGAGATCATGGGCGAGTACCTCAAGAAGGGTTCCCAGGTCTATATCGAAGGCAAGCTGCAGACCTCCAGCTACGAGAAGGAAGGCCAGACGCATTACTCGACCGACATCATCTGCAATGAAATGCAGATGCTGGGTGGTCGCGGCGGCTCGGGCGGTGGTGACTTTGGCGGCGGCGGTGCCCGTCCGCAGTCCTCTCCTTCGAGCAAGCCGGCGCCGGCAAGCGGTGGTTCCGATTTCGACGATGACATTCCCTTCTGAGGACAAGTGTCAGCGCACCACGATGACTATCACGCACCAACCCTGGACTATTCGAACCAATGACTGATCTGATCAAGCCTCATGGAGGCGAGCTCAAGGAGCTCTTTGCCTCGCCCGACGATATTGGCACCCTCAAGACTGAAGCCAAGCAGTTGCCATCCTGGGATCTCACGGCGCGACAGCTGTGCGACATCGAACTGCTGTTGAATGGCGCGTTTTCGCCACTCGATGGTTTCATGCGAGAAGCTGATTACGCGGCCGTTCTGAAGGACATGCGACTGGCGGACGGCACGCTGTGGCCGATGCCGGTCACGCTGGACGTGTCGCAGGAGTTCGCGGACCAGTTGAAGACCGGCCAGCGCATCGCCTTGCGCGATCCCGAGGGCGTGCTGATTGCCGTGATGGATGTCGAATCGCTCTGGTCGCCCGACAAATCCGCCGAGGCGAAGCAGGTGTTCGGTTCCGATGACCAGGCGCACCCGGCAGTCCACTACCTGCACAACATTGCAAACCCGGTTTACGTGGGTGGTCGCCTGCACGGTGTGGAATCGCCGGTGCATTACGATTTCCGCCACCTGCGGGACACGCCGCGGGAAATGCGCGACAAGTTCGCCAAGCTGGGCTGGAACAAGATCGTGGCCTTCCAGACTCGCAACCCGATGCACCGTGCGCACCAGGAGCTCACGTTCCGCGCTGCCCGCATGGCCGAGGCCAACCTGGTGATCCAGCCCGTGGTGGGCATGACCAAGCCGGGTGATATCGACCACTACACCCGCGTGCGTTGCTACGAACACCTGATCACGCACTACCCTGAAAAGAGCACCATGCTTTCACTGCTGCCGCTGGCCATGCGCATGGGCGGTCCGCGAGAGGCGGTGTGGCACGCGATCATTCGCAAGAACTTCGGTTTCTCTCACCTGATTGTCGGCCGTGACCACGCGGGTCCGGGCAAGAATTCGGCCGGTGAGGATTTCTACGGTCCTTACGATGCCCAGGAGCTGGTGACGAAGTTCGAGGACGAGCTCGACATCAAGATGATCCCCTTCCAGATGATGGTCTACGTGAAGGAACGTGCCGAGTACGTGCCGATTGACGAAACCCGCGAGGGCGAGACGGTACTGAACATTTCCGGCACCGAGTTTCGTCGGCGCCTGCAGGAAGGGCTCGACATTCCGGAATGGTTCTCCTTCCCGGATGTGGTCGAGGAGCTGCGCAAGACGCACCCGCCGCGGCACGAGCAGGGCTTCACGGTTTTCTTCACCGGGCTTTCCGGCTCGGGCAAGTCGACCATTGCCAATGCCTTGATGGTCAAGCTCATGGAGCTTGGCGGCCGCCGCGTCACGATGCTGGATGGCGATCTCGTTCGAAAGCACCTCTCCAGCGAGCTCGGCTTTTCGAAAGAACATCGCAACATCAACATCGAGCGCATCGGCTACGTGGCCAGCGAGATCACCAAGAATGGCGGCACGGCCATCTGCGCACCGATTGCGCCTTATGCGGCGACCCGTCGGATCGTGCGCGAAATGATCGAACCGCTCGGTGGCTTCATCGAGGTACATGTGGCCACGCCACTGGAAGTCTGCGAGGAGCGTGACCGGAAGGGCCTCTACGCCAAGGCGCGCCAGGGGATCATCAAGGAATTCACCGGCATCAGCGATCCCTACGAAGAGCCGGAAAACCCGGAAATGCGCATCGATACGCGCGACATGTCGCCCGACGAAGCGGCGCACGCCATCATCCTGAAGCTCGAGAAGTACGGCTTCGTGCGCTGATGGCGGGTCGGAGTCGCGACTGACCGGATTCAGCCGTGGCAGCAGTGTCAACGAATTGAAAAGTTAACTGGAAACCAAGATGGATCAGCTTGAAACGCTTTTGAAGAAGATGAACGACCGGGAAGCGGTGATCGGCATTGTCGGCCTGGGTTATGTCGGCCTGCCGCTGATGCTGCGTTACTCCGAAGTCGGCTACAAGGTCGTGGGCTTTGATGTCGACGAGGAGAAGGTCAGGAAGCTCGAAGCGGGCGAGACTTACATCAAGCACATATCCTCGGATGCGATTCGTGGCGCCAATGCTGCCGGCTTCGAGGCGACAACGGATTTCTCGCGCGCACGTGATGTCGATGCGTTGATCATCTGCGTGCCCACGCCGCTGAACAAGTACCGCGAGCCGGATCTCAGTTTCGTGGTGAATACGGTGGAAGCCCTGGAGCCCCATCTGCGAGCCGGCCAGGTGATGTCGCTGGAGAGCACGACCTACCCCGGAACCACCGAGGAAGAATTGCTGCCCAGGATCGAGCGCAATGGCCATGTGGTCGGCAAGGATTACTTCCTGGTGTACTCGCCGGAACGCGAGGACCCGGGCAATCCTGATTTCACGACGCGCACGATTCCCAAGGTCTGCGGCGGGCACAGCGAAGGCTGCCTGAAAGTGGGCGAGGCGCTGTACGGCCAGGTCATCGACAAGGTCGTGACGGTGAGCTCGACGCGGGCTGCCGAGATGACCAAGTTGCTGGAAAACATCCATCGTGCCGTCAATATCGGCCTGGTCAACGAGATGAAGGTCGTGGCCGATCGCATGGGCATCGACATTCACGAGGTCATCGATGCGGCGGCAACCAAGCCGTTCGGTTTCGTGCCCTACAAGCCGGGCCCCGGTCTCGGCGGTCACTGCATCCCCATCGATCCCTTCTACCTGACGTGGAAGGCGCGCGAGTACAACCTGCATACCCGCTTCATCGAGCTGGCTGGCGAAGTCAATTCGGCCATGCCCGAGTGGGTGATCGGCAAGATTGCCGACGCATTGAATCGCAAGCGCAAGGCCATCTATGGCAGCAAGGTTCTCGTGCTGGGAATCGCCTACAAGAAGAACGTCGATGACATGCGCGAATCGCCGTCGGTGGAGATCATGGAGTTGCTGGAAGAGCGCGGCGCGGAGGTTGCGTACTCCGACCCGTACGTGCCGGTCTTTCCGAAGATGCGCGAGCACCATTTCGACCTTTCCAGCGTGGCGCTGGATGCCGAGACGATTGCTGCTTTCGATTGCGTGGTGCTCACCACCGATCACGACGATTTCGACTACGCACTGATAGAGAATTCGGCCCAGATCATTGTCGATACGCGCGGCGTTTTTGCTGCCGACAAAGACAATGTCGTCAAGGCCTGAGGCAGGGACAGGAACATGAGCAAGCAAAACACGCCGATTACCGACCGCAAGATCAAGTGGGCACTCGTGGGTTGCGGCCGCATTGCCGACAAGCATTTCGAAGCCATCGAGAAGCACGCCGACAATATCGATCTCGTCGCGGTATGCGATGACAATGCCGACGCCTTGAAGAAGGCGGTGGACCGCACGGGTGCGCGCGGCTTTGCCGATTATGACGAAATGCTGCGGGACTCGGGTGCGGATGTGGTTTCGATCACCACACCGTCCGGCCTGCATCCCGACCAGACCGTTGCCGCAGCCGAGGCCGGCCTCCATGTCGTGACCGAGAAGCCGATGGCAACGCGCTGGGCGGACGGCAAGCGCATGGTCAAGGCCTGCGATCGCGCGGGTGTGCACCTTTTCGTGGTCAAGCAGAATCGCCGCAATGCGACCTTGCAGCTGCTGAAGCGAGCCATGGAGAAGGGTCGCTTTGGCCGCATCTACATGGCCAACCTGAACGTGTTCTGGACACGTCCGCAGGAATACTACGACGCAGCCTCATGGCGCGGCACGTGGGAATACGATGGCGGCGCGTTCATGAACCAGGCCAGCCACTACATCGACCTGCTTACCTGGATCATCGGTCCGGTCGAAAGCGTCTATTCGCAGACCGCGACACTGGAGCGCAACATCCAGGCCGAGGACACCGGCGTGATCAGCCTGAAATGGCGCTCCGGCGCGCTCGGCTCGGTGAACGTGACCATGCTGACCTACCCGAAGAATTTCGAGGGTTCGATCACGATCATCGGCGAGAAGGGTACCGTCAGGGTCGGCGGTGTGGCGGTCAACGAAGTGCAGCACTGGGAGTTCGAGGACTCGGATCCGGATGACGAGCTGGTCAAGCAGTCCAGCTACGAGACGACGTCGGTCTATGGCTTCGGTCATCCGCTCTACTACGAGAACGTGGTGGACGTGCTGCGCGGCAAGGCCCGGCCGGAAACCGATGGTCGCGAAGGTCTCAAGTCGCTGGAGCTGTTGATTGCGTCCTACCTTTCGGCACGTGACAAGCGACCGGTCTCCCTTCCGCTGGAGTACTGAGCATGGGATACACCAGGCACGAAACCGCGATCGTGGATGACGGCGCAAGGATCGGCGATGACAGCCGCGTCTGGCACTGGGTTCACGTCTGCGGGTCTGCGGTGATCGGCGAGCGCTGTTCGCTTGGCCAGAACGTCTTCGTGGCGAACAACGTGACGATCGGCAACAACGTCAAGATCCAGAACAACGTGTCGGTCTACGAGGGTGTGGTCCTGGAAGACAACGTCTTCTGCGGCCCGAGCATGGTTTTTACCAACGTGCGCACGCCCCGTTGTTCGTTCCCGCGCAACGACAGCGGTGCCTACCACGAGACCCGTGTCCGTCACGATGCCAGCATCGGGGCCAACGCGACTATCGTTTGCGGGGTGACGATTGGCGAGTGGGCCTTCATTGCCGCCGGCGCCGTGGTCAATCGTGACGTGGAGCCTTACGCCATGATGGCCGGTGTCCCGGCTCGTCGCATTGGCTGGGCGTGCCAGTGCGGTACTTCCCTGCCGCGCTCGGAAGGCGAAACCGCATGCCCGGATTGCGCACGTCGTTATTCAATATCAGCAAGCCGTTGTGAATTCCTCGGCGAGAGCGAGTAGCAGAAATCATGCAGTTCATCGATCTTGAAGCGCAGCAGAAACTGATCCGTGCAGACGTCGATCGCCGCATCGCCGCCGTGCTCGATCATGGCAAGTACATCATGGGTCCGGAAGTTGCGGAGCTCGAGGAGGTGCTCGCGGAGTATGTCGGTTCGGAGCACGCGATCTCCTGCTCGTCGGGCACCGACGCCCTGGTGATGCCATTGATGGCGCGAGGTTTCGGGCCCGGCGACATTGTCATCACCTCGCCCTTTACCTTCATGGCATCGGCGGAAGTCATCTCCCTGCTGGGCGCCACACCGGTGTTTGTCGATATCGATCCGGTCACCTACAACATGGACCCGGATGCGCTCGAAAAGGCGATTGAAGCCATTCAGAAGGGCGATCGCAGCATCTACCCGCTGCCCGAGAATCTCGATTTCGAGAACTCGCGCCTGGCGGCAGTGATTGCCGTCGACATGTTCGGCCTGCCAGCGGATTACCCGCGGATCGAAGCGATCTGCAAGGCGCATGATCTCCTCCTGATCGAGGATGCCGCGCAATCTTTCGGTGGCGCGATCGGCGACGCCCGCAGCTGTTCTTTCGGCCATGTTGCAACGACGAGTTTCTTCCCGGCCAAGCCCTTCGGTTGCTATGGCGACGGCGGCATGATCTTCACGAACGACGCCGACCTGGCCGATGTCATGCGCAGCATCCGCGTGCATGGCAAGGGCGAGGACAAGTACGACAACAAGCGTATCGGCCTGAATGCCCGTCTCGATACTCTGCAGGCCGCCATCCTGCTGGCAAAGTGGGAACTTTTCGGTGACGAGGTCGATGCGAGGCAGCGCATTGCCGACCGATACGCATCGCTGCTCGCCAGCGAAGTGCCGGCCGTCACGCCGCCGGCGACGCCGGAAGGATTCAGCAGCGCCTGGGCGCAGTACACCATTCGTTGCGGCGGTCGACGTGCCGATTACCAGGCCGCGCTTTCCGACGCAGGCATTCCCAGCGCGGTTTACTATCCGTCACCACTGCACCTCCAGACGGCTTATGCACAGTTGGGTTACGTGAAAGGCAGCCTGGCAGCTTCCGAGGAGGCATCGGCAGATGTGCTGAGCCTGCCGTTCGGTCCCTATTTGCGTGACGAGGACATGGATAAGGTCGTCGCCTGTCTTGCCCGGGTGTGAGTGACATCGCCATGACATCCCCCGGCCAGCAACAGGAAGGCCAGCGCCGCGTCTGCATGTTCGTGTACAACACGTTCACCCACGACGCGCGCGTGCACAAGCAGGCATCGACCCTTGCCGCCGCCGGTTACGCGGTAACGGTTGTGTGCCTCAGGGCTGATGACTTGCCGGTCGAAGAGTTCAGGGCGGGTTATCGAATCCTCAGGGTCGAGCGTCTTCCCTGGCACATCCGCGCCATACGCGCTGTCAGCTCGATGGCCCCCCTGGCGCGCCTGGTCGGCATGCTCAAGCGAGGCCTGCGCCGTGTTTTTTCCGGTGCGGGTCGACTGCTGCGCATTGATCGCCTGGTCGCCTGGGTGCGACGCCGGTCCGAACGGGCTGGCAAGGATTCCAGGCCGCTCGGAGAGCGGGGCTATGCCGATCTCGGGCTGCTCGAGATCGTGCTCGGCATAATCGGCCTGCCCCTGTTGCCCCTGATCCTGCTGCACCCGATGGTACGTGAGCGGCTGGGCCTGGCCATGCAACGATCGACCGGCCTGCGTGGACGCTTCGAAGCGCTGGTGCTTTTCAGCCTCAAGGCGGCGCGGCTGGTGCAGAAGAAGATAGTCTCCATCCTGCGGCGTGCCTGGCGCCTGGCACGCGCCTTGCTGCGCAAGTCCTACGTCTTCCTGGTCAAGCGACCCGTCAAACTGATGGCGTCCTGGTTGAAGCGGCAGATGGGCAAGCTGCTGAAGTTCTTCCTGATGCCTTTTCATCGGCAATTCTGTTTCCTGGATTTCTACGCCCGGTCGGTCGATGCACTCGCAAACGAGCGCTTCGATGTCTACCAGGCGCATGACCTCAATACCATGCCGGTAGCGTGGCACCTGGCCAGGAAGTTCGACAAGCCGCTGGTGTACGACTCCCATGAGTATTATCTCGAGCGGAACATGCAGCACCGCTACAGCTGGCTTGGCAAGTGGTTGAGACAGCGCATGGAACGCAGGTTTGTTCGTGCGGCTGCGGCCAACATCACCGTGAACGAGTCGATTGCCAAGGCGCTTGGCAGGCAATACGGTGTTGATGATTTCCATGTCATCATGAACACGCCATCCGGCAAGCGCTTCGAAAATTCCGACCAGGTGAAATTGAAGGAAGCGCTTGGCATCGATGAAGGACAGACAGTCGTCCTGTATCTCGGTGCCATCACGTTCAACCGGGGCCTGAAGCAGGCAATCAGCAGCATGAAGTTGCTTGATGAATGCCATCTCGTGCTAATGGGCCCGGGCCAGCCCGCTTTTCTCGACGAGCTGAAGCGCTGGGCGGCCGACGAAGGCGTTGAAAGCAAGGTGCATTTCTTCGGTCCGGTGCCGAGCGAGGAAGTCACGGCCTACGCGGCCAGTGCCGATATCGGCATCGCGCCGATCGAGAATGCCTGCCTCAGTTACTATTATTGTTCGCCGAACAAGGTCTTCGAGTACATCCTTTCCGGCCTGCCCATCGTCGCGAGCGATTTTCCCGAACTCAAGAAGATCGTGTCGAGTTACGATGTCGGCTTGCTGTTCGATCCGGAATCTCCGGAAAGCATCGCCAGGGCAATCGACAAGGTAAGAACGGATCATCAGTTCCAGGCGAATGTCATCAACAACATGGATGCTGCTGCTCGTGCCTTCAATTGGGAGAGCGAAGGCCGCAAGTTGCTGGATATCTACGAGGCTCTGGAAACCTGATGTCGGTCAGCGACGCATATTTCAGGTACCTGGACCACTTTGGTCGGACCGTCACCTTGCGTGATGCGGCCGATGCCGAGGGCGATTTCATTGCCCTGCGCCATGATGTCGACCATGACATCGACATGGCCCTGGAGATGGCGTACTGGGAATCGGAACGCGGCATTCGTTCGACCTACTTCATGTTGCACAGCGCCGATTACTTCGCTGCGGACGGCTTTCTCGATAAGGCCATGCAGATACAGGCATTCGGTCATGAAGTCGGCCTGCACCTGAATTTCCTGGCGCAGTGGTATCGCGGCGAGATCGAGGATCCCGTGAGCGAGCTGGACAGGGTGCTTGGCGATTTACGCCAGGCGGGCCTGAATGTATCGGGCGTGTCGGCACACGGTGACAAGACCTGTTACGAGGCCGGTTTCATCAATTACTGGATGTTCAGCGACCTGCGGCCGCGGGATGCAGCCAGCGAGTCCGGCCTGAGTGCCGAAGGCGTTCCAGGAAACGATCCGCGGTTTTCCATCGACTATCCGTCGACAGGCAAGTTGACGAGGGAAGATGGCAAGGTCCTGGAATTCTGGCAGTCCTCCTTTTCGGCGCACGGCCTCGATTATCACGCCACGCATCTGAACAACGATCGGTATTTTTCCGACAGTGGCGGCAACTGGACAAGAAGTCCGGACCCCTTGCTGGAAGACCTGTCGACGGGGCGCCACCAGGTGCTCATGCACCCCATACACTGGATGGCAGAACCGAAGCGTCATTTCTTCTATTCGACGGCACGCAGCGGCAGCAAGTGGCTGGCAACCCTGCTCGACAAGGCGACCAGCCTGGAAGCGCGCCACGAGTATGCCTTGAATCACCAGCTGGTGAATGGCGAGGCAATGTTCCGCAAGCACACCGGTCCCGGCTTTCGCGAGCTCCAGTTCGACCGGGGTCGCGTGAAGGCCTTGTTGGGAGACTACGGCGACATCATCAAGGACAGGCCGCTTGACCAGGCCGAGGTGAATGTCTACCTGGAAGAATTCCGCGACCTCGTGGAAGAAACCTTTCCCGAGGCAAGGGAATTCCACCTGGTACGCGACCCTGCCAGTGTTGTCCGGTCCATTTACGATCGCGAGTGGTACCGCGCCGATATCGATACCAATCACAAGCAGCCTGCGGCAGGCGAATGGCAGTCGCTCGATGCGTTTGCTCGTTGCTGCTGGTATGTCAGGGATGTCCTGGAAAACCTGGATGATCTCGATGCTCGCAGAGTGCGCCTGGAGGAAATCAGCCAGGGAGCAGACGCATTCAGCGATGCGATGAGGCGACTGGGCATTCCGTTCTATCCGGAGCTCCTCGAGCCGGCCGACTTCGACCCGTTGAACCGGAACAAGCGCTGGGTGCTTGGAGAATACGCCGAATGGTCGTTCCGGAATCGATGCGTATTCCTCGCGATCCTGGGATCACTGCGGACCCGGCTCGGTTATCGATCGCTGCAGGGCCGCCTCGTGTCGAAGCTGATGGCCGGGATCGGCCGGCTGCTGGTGCGCCGGTCGTTTCGCGAGCCCGAGGAGACCGGCAGGGAGCAACTTGATTTCGACCACCGGCTCGAGCTTGAGCTGGATGCCAGCCGATACTTCCCGGTTGGCGGGAGTCTGTCGACCGATCGGGAGCCGGCCCGCTTTGCACCGAATGGTGAACGCAATGCATTGCTGATATTCGGTGGGAGCCGCTGGGGCAAGGCGGTAAGGAACTGCGGCTGGCCTGTCGAGCACGGCATGCATTTCGCAGTCTCCCTCAGGGCCGGCATTTCAGCCGGCCAGGAAGCGCGGCTTTATCTCCTGTACTACGATGCCGAGGGAGGCATCGCCGAACGCAAGCTCGCCGCTTACATCCGCAGCGAAGCCGAAATGATCGAGGTCCTGGACCGTCCACCCTCCATCGCGGAATTTGTCGATGTCGCACTGTTTTCCAGCATGGATGAGCAGCCTGCGGAAATTACGCTTACCGATATACGACTTGCCTGGGCAAGCAACGAAGAGAACAGACCATGAAATACGATCTCTATGACAATCCACAGGATGCGCTTGAAGCAACGAGCGAATTCTATGCCAACCAGCAGGGATTCCAATATACGGAAGAACTCGTGGAAAAGTGGATTTCGCAACATATAAAGGTGCCGAAGAAAGGCAGGGTTCTGGATCTGTGTTGCGGCGATGGAATCTGGTCCCGCGGTTTCCAGATCGTGAACCCCGAGCTCGAACTTTTCGGTATCGACATTGCGGCGGGCGGTATCGAGAAAGCCAGGAAGCTGCTGGGTGCGGATGACTCGCACTTCGTTGTTGGCGATGCAGAAGCCGGCCTGCCATTCGAGGACGGGTTTTTCGACCTGATATTTGCGCGCGGACCCGGGCTTTACAACCAGCACGAAATGAATCGTCCTGCGACCATCAAGGTCATCGAGGAGTGGCACGAGAAGCTTTCGCCTCGCGGCGTTTTCTACTCCATTTTTGCTTCGAACCCCAGGAAGATGGGGACCTACACGGATATGGAGGACGCAGTGCTTCCGTTCAATCGCAGCCCTCGCAAGACGGAGGCGGTTGATTTCACGGGTGGCAAGTATCACCACACGGTCACTTCGTTCCTCGAACCGTTCTGGAATGCCGATGGCGTGAAGATTGTCCGGTACATGTTCTTCAACAATCTTCACTACCTTGCAACAACTCGCAAGAAGCCGGATTAGCATCCCGGTCCGTCCTGTACTTCGGGCGCCTTGTCTTTCTGCAGTGGGCAATGTCGCGAGTCGGGACAATGACCAGGTCAATGACGAATGTGCGGAATAGTCGGTCAATATCATTTTGGAGAGTACTCTCGGTCCGAGTCCGAGCGGCGGGTGCTTTCCATGGCACGCAGCCTGCATCACCGTGGGCCGGATGCCGAGGGGCTCATGCATTCCGGGCCGGCAGTGTTTGGTCATGCCAGGCTGAAAATCGTGGACCTGTCCGACAGCGCCAACCAGCCGATGCGGGATCGCTCCTGCATGCTGGTATTCAACGGGGAAATCTACAACTACAGGGAATTGCGCGACGAGCTGTCGGCGCGATACGACTTCAGGACCAGTAGCGATACCGAAGTCATCCTTGCGGCTTACCAGGAATGGGGCGAAGGCTGTTTCTCGCGTTTCAACGGGGACTGGGCCATTGCGATTCTCGATGCGTCGAGCCGTCGCCTGGTGCTGGCCCGGGACCGGTTCGGCATCAAGCCGCTTTACTTCCATCGAACGGACGGCTCGCTGTCGTTCGCTTCCGAAATCTCGGCGTTGGTCGCCGGCGGGGTGGTTCCGGAGATTTCGAGAGATGACCTGCTGATGTCGATGCGGCTCAGGAAGAATGAATTCCACGGCCGCACGCTTGCCAGCAACATCCATGTCGTGCGGCCGGGGTGTTTCATCGCCCTTGATGAAGATGGCAGCGTGGACGAGCACCGTTATTACGACGACAGCGCGCTCGTGGAAAGCGGGGAAGCACTGTCCGGCGATGACTTGCTGGAGCGTTTCGACCATTTGCTCGTCGATTCGGTGGCGCTTCGCTACCGTGCAGACGTGCCGGTCGGCGTCTGCCTCTCCGGTGGGCTGGATTCCACCTGCATCGTTGCTGCGGCCCGGAGGGCCGGCAAGGAAGTGGTGACCTTCTCGGCGGGCTTTCCGGGCGAGGCGGCGGACGAGTCGGAATACTTC
>JAWWBS010000042.1 GCA_033720895.1 Gammaproteobacteria bacterium | reverse complement strand
TTGATGGCATCCCAGGCCGGGTAGAGCACCTTGTCGCGCGCTTCCTGCAGCATCAGGGCATAGGACAGGTTGTTGATGTCTTCCGAGGTGCAGGCGAAGTGGAAGAACTCCGCGACTTTCTTGATCTCGGCATTGCCCTCGGCCTTTTCCTTCAGCAGGTACTCGACCGCCTTGACGTCATGGTTGGTCGTTTTCTCGATGTCCTTGACGCGCTGGGCGTCTCCCACCGAGAAGTTCTCGACCAGGCCATCCAGGAAGGCATTCGCTTCATCCGACAGCGCCGGCACTTCGGTCACGCCCTCCAGCGCGGCCAGGTGCTGCAGCCAGCGGACTTCGACCGTGGTGCGGAAGCGGATCAGGCCGTATTCGCTGAAGATCTCGCGCAGGGCTTCGGTCTTCGAGCCGTAGCGGCCGTCGACAGGGGAAATGGCGGTCAAGCTGGTGAGATCGGTCGAGTTGCTGGTCATCGGCCCTCTGGGCTCCCTTTTAAGAGGTGTGGCATCAAACGCGGCATGGTGCGAAGCGCGTGTGCTTGGTAGAATTCCGGCCTTTCCGGAAAGCGCCACGGCACGCCGCTGGAAAGCGCGTATTTTGCCGGATTTTCAAGCGCTTAACCACCAATCACAGCCACCAATCACAGCAACAGAGCAGGAGTAGGGAAGATGGCCGCTGACAAGAGCCAAAACACGGGTTTCCGCGTGGAAAAAGACAGCATGGGCGAGCTCAAGGTGCCAGAGCATGCGCTATGGGGTGCGCAGACCCAGCGTGCGGTCGACAATTTCCCGATTTCCGGCCTGACCATGCCGCGTTCCTTCATTCGCGCGCTCGGCTACCTCAAGGCGGCAAACGCCGAGGCCAATCTCGAGCTCGGCCTGATGGAGCCACATATTGCCGAGGCCATCGTCAAGGCGGCGCTGGAAGTGGCCGAGGGCAAGCACGACGAGCATTTCCCGATCGACGTCTTCCAGACTGGCTCCGGCACCTCCTCGAACATGAACTGCAACGAGGTGATCTCGCACATCGCCACGGAATACGCCGGCGAAAAGGTGCACCCGAACGATCACGTCAACATGGGCCAGTCCTCGAACGACGTCATTCCGACCACCATCCACGTGTCGGCCTCGCTGGAAGCCAGTGAAAAGCTGCTGCCGGCGCTGGAGCACCTGGCGAAGACGATTCGCTCCAAGTCGAAGGAGCTGGACAAGGTCATCAAGACCGGCCGCACCCACCTGATGGACGCCATGCCGGTCAGCATGGGCCAGGAGCTGGGCGGCTGGGCCACGCAGATCGAGAACGGCATCGAGCGCATCAACGCCGCGTTGCCGCGCATCCGCCGCCTGGCACAGGGCGGCACTGCGGTCGGTACCGGTATCAATGCGGATCCGGCCTTTGGCGCCAAGGTGGCCGAGAAGCTCGCAGGCCGCACCGGCGTCGCCTTCGAAACAAACTCTGATTACTTCGAATCGTTGTCGGCGCAGGATGCCGCCGTCGAGTTCAGCGGCCAGTTGAAGACCGTGGCCGTGTCGATCATGAAGATATCCAACGACCTGCGCTGGATGAACTCCGGCCCGCTGGCCGGCCTGGGCGAGATCGCACTGCCGGCATTGCAGCCTGGCAGTTCCATCATGCCGGGCAAGGTGAACCCGGTGATACCGGAAGCCGGCGCGATGGTGGCGGCCCAGGTGATCGGCAATGATGCTGCCATCACGGTGGGTGGCCAGGCAGGCAACTTCCAGCTGAACGTGATGCTGCCGATGATTGCCTACAACCTGCTGCAATCCATCGAGATCCTCGCCAACATTTCGCGCGAGCTGGCCGATGCGGCGATCAAGGGCTTCACGGTCAATGAGGACAACCTCAAGGAAGCGCTGGACAAGAACCCGATCCTGGTCACGGCCATGAATGCCGTGATCGGCTACGACAAGGGCGCAGCGATCGCCAAGCAGGCCTACAAGGAAGGGCGTCCGATCAAGGACGTGGCGCGTGACAATACCGACCTGTCCGAGGAAGAGCTGGATCGCCTGCTGGATCCGGCGGCACTTACCAAGGGCGGTATCCACAAGTAGTCGGCGCTACTGCGCTTTCTCGCGACTTTCCGCCTTGCCTCAGCTGCGCTCGTTACGCGCCTGGGGATTAGTTTGCTCAAGAAGGGCCGGGATTGAGAAAGCCTCGCTTGCGTGAATGGCGCGAGCGGGGCAGGCTGTGGGTTCATTTACACGGAAGGGGGCAATCCCGAATGAACAAGAACATTCTGGTCGTTATTGGCGTTCTGATGGCCGTCGCTGGTGGCCTGGGCCTGTACTTCGGTGGCATTCCGGTCGAGCGAGAAGTCCTGTCCGTGGGCGAGCAGAGCCTCGGTTACACCGAGACGAAGAGCATTCCGGAATGGTTGTCCGGCCTGTTGCTGGGCCTGGGTGTCGCCCTGACCGCCTTCGGTGTCTTCAGCAAGAAATAACCTTAATAAGACGATATAAGTAATTGATAATTGAAGGATAAAATCAGAAAGATACTGGTCGAATCCTTGCCGGAGGCAGGTGAGATCGGCCAACTGGATGCGGAACGTTGGGGGGCAGATTTGCCCCCCGATTTACGTCCGGATGTGGATTCGCTGCGCCCGGCTGCCGTCCTCGTGCCGCTGGTCGAGCGGGAAACGGGCCTGACGGTGCTCCTGACCCGGCGCACCGATACCTTGCCCGAGCATCCCGGCCAGGTGGCTTTTCCCGGTGGTCGCCATGAGCCGTCGGATCGAGACCTGGTCCACACGGCACTGCGAGAAACGGCCGAAGAAATCGGCCTGGGGGAGGAATTCATCTCCATCGCCGGCTTCCTCCCGCCCTACATGACCATCACGCGCTACTCGGTGACGCCGGTTGTCGGCTTTGTCCGGCCCGGCTTCAAGCTGGTTGCGGATCCGACAGAAGTTGACCAGATCTTCGAAGTTCCACTGGAATTTCTGCTTGATCGCAGCAATATTCGCCGAGAAGAGCGCGAATTCAAGGGCCAGGTGGTGGGCTATTACGTCATCGATTACCGGGACGACGCCGCGGAATACCGCATCTGGGGCGCCACCGCCGCCATGTTGGTCGATTTCATCGCACGGCTAGATGCACAAGCTTAACGGGAATTAAGGAATGTCCAAGCCTACCGAAAACGACGTCATGCAGGCGCTCTTGCAGGTCATGCGGCGCTTGCGTGATCCGCAAAATGGCTGCCCCTGGGACAAGGAGCAGGATTTTGCCTCCATCGCCCCGTATACGGTCGAGGAAGCCTACGAAGTCGAGGATGCGATCCAGCGCCAGGACATGAACGGGCTGCAGGAAGAACTGGGTGACCTGTTGTTCCAGGTCGTCTTCCATGCCCGCATGGCTGAAGAGGCAGGCCATTTCGACTTCGAGCAGGTGGCGCAGGCGCTCGTGGACAAGATGGTCCGCCGCCACCCGCATGTCTTCGGGGATGCCGATATCGACTCCAGCGACGCCCAGACGGCCTCCTGGGAAGCCATGAAAGCCGAGGAAAAGGCGGCCAGGGGCCAGCGAGGCGTGCTCGATGACGTGCCCCTGAACCTGCCCGCACTGGTCCGTGCCGAGAAGCTCTCCAGGCGTGCCGGCCGCGTCGGTTTCGAGTGGCCGGATCTCGAGGGTGTCTTCGACAAGATCGAAGAGGAAACAGCCGAGCTGAAGGAAGCCGTTGCCAAAGGGCTGGACAGGGACGCGGCCGAAGACGAACTCGGCGACATGCTGTTCGCCATGGCCAACCTGGCGCGTTATCTCAAGGTCGACCCCGAGGCAGCCTTGCGGCGAACCAATGCCAAGTTCGAGCGACGCTTCCGGGCTGTCGAGGCCGAGCTTGAGGCGCGCGGCAAGTCACCCTCGGAGAGCACGCTGGAAGAAATGGATGCCATCTGGAACGACATCCGGGCGGTGGATCGTCGCCAGCACAAGAGCCAGGAGACGGATTGAATCCAGTCATGTCCGGCCGCAAGACTTCCGTTCCCGACAAGTTGCCCCTGCCTGAATGCTGGCAGGGCGATGTGGCGCGCCTGAAGAAACTCAAAAAGCAGGGCAAGGCAGCAGCGCTCGAGAAGTTGATCGAGGAATCGAGACAACGCGTGGCTGGCAGGCTCGACCGCATTCCCGTCATCGACTTTCCCGCGGAGCTGCCGGTCAGCCAGCGCGTCGACGAGCTGGCCGAAGTGATCGAAAGGCACCAGGTCGTCGTGGTGTGCGGCGAGACGGGTTCCGGCAAGTCGACGCAGTTGCCGAAACTGCTGCTGAAGATGGGGCGGGGCACACGCGGCCTGATTGCACACACCCAGCCCCGTCGCGTAGCGGCGCGCACGATTGCCAAAAGACTGTCCGATGAATTGGGAACCGATCTTGGCAAGGAAGTCGGTTTCAAGATCCGTTTCCGCGACCAGGTGTCGAGCGACACCTATATCAAGGTGCTGACCGACGGCATGTTGCTGGCCGAGATCCAGGGCGACCGTTCGCTGGACCAGTACGACACCATCATCATCGACGAAGCGCACGAGCGTTCGTTGAACATCGATTTCCTGCTGGGCTACCTCAAGCAACTGCTTCCGAAACGTCCCGACCTGAAGGTCATCATCACCTCGGCGACTATCGATCCCGATTCCTTTTCCGAACACTTCGACAAGGCGCCGATCGTCCAGGTATCCGGGCGCACCTATCCGGTCGATACCTGGTATCGGCCACTGGCCGGCGATAACGGCGAGGCTGATCCGGACCGGGACATGACGGGTGCGATTGTCGATGCCGTGGCCGAATGCTGGAAGCACGGCCCCGGTGATGCGCTGGTGTTCCTGTCGGGTGAGCGTGAAATCCGCGAGACTGCCGAGGCGTTGAAAAAGCGCTTTGGCGAGCACGCCGAAGTGTTGCCCTTGTTCTCGCGACTTGCTGCGAGCGACCAGGATCGCGTCTTCAATCCCGGCCACAAGCGCAGGATCGTGCTCGCGACCAACGTCGCGGAAACCTCCATCACCGTGCCGCGCATCAGCTACGTCATCGATCCGGGCGTAGCACGCATTTCGCGTTACTCCGCGAAGTCGAAAGTGCAGCGCCTGCCGATCGAGCGCATCAGCCAGGCCAGCGCCAACCAGCGCAAGGGACGTTGCGGACGCATCAGCGACGGCATTTGCGTAAGGCTCTATTCGGAGGAGGATTTCGAATCGCGGCCCGAGTTTACCGATCCGGAGATCCAGCGCACCAACCTGGCCGCGGTCATCCTGCAGATGCAGTTGCTGAAGCTCGGCGAGATCGAGAAATTCCCTTTCCTGGCGCCCCCGAACGAGCGCCTGGTCAGCGATGGTTATCGCACCCTGCAGGAAATCGAAGCGGTGGACGAGCAGCGGCGCATCACCTCATTGGGGCGCGAACTGGCGCGACTGCCGGTCGACCCGCGCCTGGGACGCGTCCTGCTTGCCGCGCGCGACAGCAACTGCCTGAAGGAGATCATGACCATTGTCGCGGTGATGGCCATCCAGGATCCGCGCGAGCGGCCGATGGACAAGGCTGGAGCAGCCGATGAAGCGCATGCGCAATTCAACGACGACGAGTCCGACTTCATTGCCCTGGTGAATCTCTGGAACGCCTGGCAACAGGTGCAGAAGGATCGATCCGGCAACCAGGCGCGCAAGTGGTGCAAGCAGCATTTCCTCGCCTACATGCGCATGCGTGAATGGCAGGATATCCGCCGCCAGCTGTCCGCCCACTTTTCGACCGAACACGCGAAAATCAACCAGGCCGATTCGGATTACTCGGAAATCCACCGCGCCTTGCTGAGTGGTTTCATTTCACAGGTAGCCTTGCGGGACGAGGGTGGCTGGTATGACGCCGCGCGTGGTTTGCGCGTCCGCATCTTCCCGGGCTCTGCCGTTTTCAAGGCGGGCAAGAAGGACAAGCAGGGCCAGGGGAAGGGCAAGGGTCCCAAATGGATTCTGGCTGGCGAGCTGGTCGAGACGGGCAAGATGTGGGCGCGCAAGGTTGCCCGCGTCGAGCCTGCATGGATCGAGGCGGCGGGCGCACACCTGGTCAAGCGCGAGGTATTCGAACCGCACTGGGAAGCCGCCAGCGGACGCGTGGCTGGCTTCGAGAAGAAGACGCTGTTCGGATTGCCCATCGTCGCGAAGCGCCGGATCAACTTCGGGCCCGAAAATCCGAAGGTTGCGAGGGAGCTGTTCATCCGCGAGGGCCTGGTCAGGCTCGAGCTGGAAGGGAGCCATGGCTTCCTGGCACACAACCGCGAGTTGCTGGAACTTGGAGAAGACCTGGAGGCGCGAGTCCGGAGGCGCGACATCCTGGTCGAGGAATCCGCGCTGGAAGCGCTGTATGCCGAACGCCTGCCGGATCACATCTACGACGGCATCACCTTCAAGGCCTGGTACCGCAAGCAGCGTGACGAAGCGGACCGCATGCTGAGTTTCAGTCGCGAAGAGGTCCTGGCAAAGAGTCCTGACGAAATCAGTGCGGAACAGTTCCCGGATGCCTTGCCGCTGGCCGGGACGAAACTGCCGCTGGATTACCATTTCGATCCCTCGGCACAGGCGCAGCAGGCTGACGGCATTTCACTGGATGTGCCGGTAGAGCTGCTCGGCCAGCTTGATGAAAGCGCGCTCGACTGGCTGGTGCCCGGGTTCATCGAGGAGAAGGTCACGGCGCTGATACGCGGGCTGCCGAAGGCCCGGCGCAGGAACTTCGTACCGGCGCCGGATTTCGCACGTGAAGCCGTGCGTGCGATGTCCTTCGGCGAGGGCGACCTGCTTGAATCACTGGCCCGACAACTCACGCGCATGAGCGGCGCACCCGTGGATCCAGAATGGTTCCGGGACATCGAACTGCCGCCGCACCTGCGCATGAACCTGCGGTTGCGTGGCCCGGACGGTGAGGTGCTGGCAGAAGGACAGGACCTGGAAAGCCTGCAGGAGCGTCACGAGAAAACCGCGACGCAGGTGGCCCGCAAGCTCGAGGTCGAGGAATGGCCCGAAAGACACGATACACGCTGGTCCTTCGGCGAGCGCCCGGAACAACTGCAACTGCCAAGTGCCGGGCGGACGATCACGGTATTCCCGACCCTGGAGGACCGGGAACACAGCGTGGCGAGCACCCTGGCAGCCTCCGAGGGCCAGGCCGCCGAGCTCATGCATGGCGCGGTGTTGCGGCTGCTGGAATTCGGCCTCAAGGACGAGCTGCGCTTTGCACGCCGCAATATCGACGGGTTCGAGCAGATGGCCCTGCAATTCAAGCCAGTGGGCAGCGCCACTGCGCTGCAGGACGATATCCTGGAAGCGGCCCAGTTGATCCTGCTGGGCGAGCAGGCCGAATCACTGCGCAACGAGGCCGATTACCGCGAGCTGGAAGATGAGATTCGAGCCGGCTTGCAGGGCGAGGTCAACGAGCTTGCCGACGCCGTGAGCCGGATCCTGGGCAAGCGACACCAGCTCGCAAAGCAACTGTCAGGATCCCTGGCGCCGGCGATGCTGGCCGCGTCCGCGGACGTCGGCAGCCAGCTGGACAGGCTGGTATTCCCCGGTTTTGTCGCCCGCACGCCGCGGGACCGCCTGATGGAAATGCCGCGCTACCTCGAAGCGGCGCGGCTGCGCCTGGAACGGGCGGGCAACAACCCGCAACGCGACCTGCAGCAGCAGCGGCTGATCGAGCCCCACGAGAACCGCCTGCTGGATTGCTGGGAGCCGGAAGACTGGCTGAATGACGACGATCCGCTGGCCCGCTACCGCTGGCTGATCGAGGAATACCGGGTTTCCCTGTTCGCCCAGGAGCTGGGAACCCGTGACAAGGTCTCGGAAAAGCGCCTGAGCGAGGCCTGGCGCGCTGTCCAGCGCCGCTAGTCCGGTTGGCAGCCTGCCGCGGCAGCGCCATCCCGCCGTTTATCCGGAAAATTCAACGTCAACCGGGGAAACCCTGACAAACCGCCTGTCTGGCGTTATAGTCAGTTCGTGTTCGGACGAAATATGTCATAACACCAGCCTACAGAGCGGCAGGCTGCATGGTCGGGCATCGGCTCGAAACAGACATGACAGTGAAACTGACCGTTGGACGGGAGTAGCGTATGCGAATAGGTATCTGCATTGACTCGGCGTGTGATTTGCCGACGTCATTCATCAATGCCCACAACATCGAGATCATGCCCATCAACCTGATCCTGGGTGACGAGAAATTCGTCGACAAGCGGATCACGGCCGAGACCATCGAGTTCTACAAGCGATACTCGGCTGACAAGAACCTGCAGGGCGAGACCGAACCGCTCTCGGTGGAAGACATCACCGACATGTTCCTCAAGCGCCTGGTCCTCAATTACGACCGGGTGCTGGTGCTCTGCCTGGCGAGCACGCGCTCAAAGATCTTCGAAAACGCCACCAAGGCTTCCTTTGCCATTCTCAAGGGTTACAAGAAAGCCCGAGCCGATGCCGGCATCGAGGGAGCGTTCGCCTTGCGCGTTGTCGATACCAAGACACTGTTCTCCGGCGAGGCCGTGCTGGCGCACGAAGTTGTCCGGCTGATCGAGGAAGAAAACTATCCCTTCGACAAATTGCGTCCCCGCGTCGAGGAACTGTCCAAGCACGTGCACGCCTACCTGATCCCGAACGATCTCCATTACCTCCGCAAGGCGGGCAGGGCGCGCGGCGACAGGAGCATCAGCTGGCTGTCCTACACGCTGGGCACGGCGATGGACATCAAGCCGATCGTCAAGGCCTACCGTGGCGACACCTTCCCGGTAAAGAAAATCTCCGGTTTCGGAACGGCCGTCTATTCCTTGTTCGACAAGGCGCGCGACATGATGAAGGAAGGCCTGATGACCAATACCATCTGCATGAGCTATGCAGGGAATCCGGATGTCATTCGCCAGATGTCGGGCTACAAGACCCTCGAGCGCGAGGCTGCCAAGCACGGCATCAAGCTGATGCTCACCGTGATGAGCACCACCGCCGGCATGAACGTCGGTCCGGGTTCGTTCGCCATCGGCTGGATCTCCAACAAGATGGGCGAGAAAGACTGACAGGCACGCACTTGAGTCCCTGCGTGGCTCGGGTTATACAGAAGGAGCGCCGCAAGGCGCTTTTTCTGTATCTGGGGACTGGGTGTCGAACGGCTGGCCGGGAGCGGGCTTGATGGAACTTCTGCGAGACACGACGTTGCTGCGTCTGCTGGTCCTGCTGGGATGCGCGACCATGGTCGCCTGCAGCACCGGCTTCGGGCGCATCAGTGACGAGCCCATGCCGGCAGGGCAGTTGCCCCGGGATGTCGCACCCCTGGCCTATGATATCTCCCTGCGTATCGATCCGGACGCGTCCCGCCTGACCGGGCAGGTCGGCATCGACATCCAGCTGACGCGGCCGCGAGATGTGATCTGGCTGCATGGCAGGGACCTTGACGTGTCGTCGGCCACCTTGCACACCGCCGACGGGCGTCGTATCGAGCTGGCATACCAGCAGGTCTCGGTCGACGGGCTGGTGAAACTGGAACTGGGCGAGTTCGTCGGTCCGCAGATGGCCCGCCTGGAGTTCGTCTACAGCGCAGCCTTTTCGAAGGGCCTCGAGGGCGCCTACCGTGTCGAGGTCGACGGCGCGCATTACATCTTCACCCAGTTCCAGGCCATCGCGGCTCGCTCGGTGTTCCCGGGCTGGGACGAGCCCTTCTTCAAGGCCGCCTACAACCTCGTCCTGACCGTTCCAGGCAGCGATACAGCGGTTGCCAACACGCCGGTCATCGAGACCACCTTGCTGCCGGACGGCTTCAAACAGCTGAAATTCCGTCGCAGCGAAGCGCTGCCCAGCTACCTGCTGGCCTTTGCGGTCGGCCCCTTGTCTTTCCTGGATCTCGAGGCCCTGCCATCGACCGATGTGCGACCGACCAAGCTGCCATTGCGTGGCGTCGCTGTCGACGGCCGGGCCGACGGCATGGATTTCGCCATGCAGCACACACGCAGGATCCTCGAATTCCAGGAGCGCTACTTTGGCAGTGCCTATCCCTTCGACAAGCTGGACCAGATCGCCGTACCGGATTTCGCACCAGCGGCGATGGAAAACGCCGGCCTCATTGCCTACCGTTCGGGACTGTTGTTCATCGACCCTGTGACCAGTTCGGAAGACCTGATCAGCTATGCCCTGGGTACCCAGGCACATGAGCTCGCGCACCAATGGTTCGGTGACCTGGTGACGCCGGCATGGTGGGATGACCTCTGGCTGAACGAATCCTTTGCGACCTGGTTCGAAAACAAGACGCTGGAGGCGCTGTATCCGGAATTCGAGCCGCAGCTGAGTCGGGTGCATACCAGCCGCTCGGCCATGACAGCCGACCGGCTCATGTCGGCCCGCCAGGTCCGGAACAAGGTCAGCAATACCGATGACATCCAGAATGCCTTTGACGGCATCACCTACGCCAAGGGCGCCGCCGTGCTCGGCATGTTCGAAAAGCATGTCGGAGAGGCGGCGTGGCGACGGGGTGTCCAGCGCTACCTGCAGCAGCATCGTTTCGATGTTGCCGACCTCGATGACTTCATGGCTGCCGTACAGGCCGAGGCGGGCGTGCCGGTCAGCGAGCCGATGAAGTCTTTCCTGTTCCAGCCCGGCCTGCCCCTGCTGAAGGTCGATCTCGCGTGCTCCGGCGACCAGGCCGATGTAGTGGTCGAACAATCGCGCTACCTGCCATTGGGCTCGACGGGCAATCCCGCGGCACTGAGCTGGCAGGTGCCTTTCTGTTTCGCCTACGAAGACGGTGGCGAGATCAAGGAGCAATGCCAGCTGCTGACCGAACAGCGAGAGGCCTTCCCGCTGGCTGCCACGGCATGCCCGGCCTGGCTGCATCCGAATCCGGGTTGGCACGGTTACTACCAGTGGCGCGTGGAAAAACCGGCCTACGACGCGCTTGCAGAGGCCGGTCTCGACCTGCCGTCGACCCTGTCGCTGAATTTCAGTGTGCGCAGCGGTTTCTACGATGGCAGCCTGAGCGCGGCCGAGGCGCTGGCCATCGGTGAGAAATGGGCGCGCTCCCCGATACCGGCCATTGCGCGTGAAGCGATGATCGTGCAACAGATCGTGCAGCGTTACATCCTGCCGGACGAGCTGCTTCCGGCAAGTCGCAGGTATGCCTCCATGCTGTATGACAAGACGCAGCTGCTTGATTCCCTGCGCAGGGGCGGCGCCACGGACAGTGACCGCGCCGATTACGAGGCCCAGCTGCTGCATTACCTGTATTTCCGTGCGCGTGACGAGGAGGTGCAGCGCGAGCTTGCCGCCATCGGCCGCACCTTGCTGCCTGCCGGTGCCAGCTCGCTGCAACTGGGTCGGCTGCCCGCGGCCTACAACAAGGTCGTGCTGGACGCCGCGCTGGCCGAATTCGGCGAGCCGTTCTTTCACCAGCTTGTCGAGGTGATGCGGACCGCAACTGCGCCCAATGATCGAAACCTTGCAAGGCGGGTATTGCTGGGAGTCCGCCAGCCGGAACTTGCCGACTGGCTGCTGGACGAGGTGCTCGAGGGCGACCTGTTCCGGAAAGCGGAAATAGACAATGTGGTGCGGGCACAGATCCAGGAGCGGTCACGCGAAGGCCTGGCCTGGGATTGGTTGAAGAAACACTACGGGACACTCTCTGAAGCCCTGCCCAGCTCGACCTTCGGCGGCACTCCCTTCATCAGCATGACACGGACCTTCTGCTCGGAGGACATGGCCGCTGACGTGGCCGCTTTCTTCGGCCCTGTGGCCGCCGAGCGGCAGGGTGGCCAGCGAAATCTCTCGCTGGCGCTGGAGCAGATCAGGCTGTGTGCTGCCCGCAGCGAATTCCATCGCGAGTCGGCGACCGCCTATATCCGGCAGTGGGCTGCCGAAAACCCGCCAAACGGGCCGGAAACAAGGCCTTAGGCCGCCTGACTCGCTATCATCAAGGCGCCGCAGCTGGTCTGCGGCGCCGCTGCATGCGGGGCATGGGCATTCAAACCTTTTGCAGCGCGGCAGCGTCCTAGCAACATGGAGATGGTCAGGGCAATGAGCGACAGCGAATCCGGCAAGCGAACCGCGGTTGCGGCCAGCGCGGCTGCCAGCGAGGTGGCGGAAGACGATGCTCGGCTGGTCGGACTGGCGCTGGCAGGCGACCAGGGCGCTTTCGAGGCTCTCTATCGGCGCCACATCGGCCGGATTTATGCCCATTGCCTGCGCCTGACCAGTGAAACGACCACCGCGGAGGAATGCGCCCAGGAGGCCTTCATCATGGCCTGGCGCAAGCTGGACAGCTTTCGTGGTGACAGCGCCTTCGGCTCCTGGATATACACCATCGCGACCAACACCGTGATGATGCATTTCCGGCAGCAGAAGCGGCAGCAGAACCACCTGCAAAGCGTCGATGCGGAGCAGTGGGAGCGCCTGCCAGGCGAGGCACAGAGCGATGGCCTGCACATGGACCTGAACAGCGCGCTGCACAGCCTGCCGCACGGCGCAAAGATGGTCTTCCTGTTGCACGATGTCGAAGGCTATCGACACGAGGATATTGCCGAACAGCTGGACATTGCTGTCGGCACCAGCAAGGCGCAACTGCATCGAGCACGTCGCCTGTTGAGAGAGAGGTTGAAACAATGAACGACAATTCATTCGATCAGGAACACGTCACGGCCCACATCGATGCCTGGCTGGATGGCGAGCTCTCGGCAAGTGATCTTGCGGACTTCGATGATCATCTCGGGCGGTGCGAAAGCTGCCGCGCAGAAGTCGAGGCTGCGGAACAGGTGGCCGGACTGGCACGGTCGCTGCGTGATGCTCATCGCGAGCAGCAGCCTGCCAGGGATCTCTGGCCAGGTATCGAGGCGGCGATCAAGGCCGGGGATGGCGGCAAGCCCGCTCGCATCAGCGAATCGAACTGGTTCCGGGGCCTGGCTGCCGCGGCCGTGCTCGGCATGGTGTACATGGGCGGCATGATGACGGTGATGCGCCAGCCGGCCATGCCGACGGGAGACATCGCGAGTGCCGCGCCGGTGCAATACGAAGTCAGCGACATCAAGGATTCGCTGCCGGCGCCACATTTCCAGCTGGTCAGTGACGACCGCTTGTCGGACCAGACCCGCGAAACGCTGTTGCACAACCTGATGATCGTCAATCTCGCCATTCGCGAAGTTCAGCAGGCGCTGGATGACGAGCCGGACAACGTGCAATTGCGCAAGCTCCTGCGATCGCTATACGAGCAGGAGAACGACATTCTCAACCGGGCCGAGCGCATCGCTTCGACCCGCGAATCCAACCAGGTGAGGAGTGGTATATGAAAACGCTGAACATGAGGAATGCGAGCAGGCTGGCACTCGGCTTGCTGCTGGGTCTGGCCGGAACAGCTCCGGCACTGGCCGGCGAGCGAGTGGACATCACGAAGGAGGCGCCGGCCGATGGCACGGTGAGCATCGAGACCATGGCGGGCAACGTCAAGGTCACGGGCTGGGATCGTGCGGAAATCCGTGTCGAGGGCGAACTCGATGACAGGGCAGAGCGTCTCGACTTCGAGCGTGATGGCAATTTCACCCGCATCAAGGTGGTTTACCCGCGCCGGGTGAAGAACATCGACGGTTCGGACCTGAGCATCATGGTGCCGGCAGCCAGCGAGGTTCAGGTCGACACCGTGGCGGCCGACGTGGATTTCAGCAAGGTGTCCGGTGACATCTCGGCAGAGACGGTCAGCGGCAGCATCAATGCCGAGGGCAGCAGCAGGGAATACAGCCTTGCGAGCGTGAGCGGCAGCATCCGCCTGAAGGGCACGAGCGATGACGCCCGCATCGACCTGGCCAGCGTCAGTGGCGACATCCGGCTGAGTGATGCCAACGGCATTCTCGATGCAGCCAGCGTCAGCGGCGATCTCAGCGTGGACAACAGCACCTTGCGTCGTGCCAGCATGGCGAACACCTCGGGCGATATCGAATTTCGCGCCAAGGTTGTCGATGATGGTGATTACGAGTTCGCGTCGATCAGCGGCGACGTCACGCTGACCTTCAGCAGCCTGCCGACGGGTGAATTCGACCTGTCGACCTTCAGCGGTGATATCGACAACGACTTCGGTCCGGAGCCGCGCCGCACCAGTCGCTACACGCCGGGCTACGAGCTCGAGTTCAAGCAGGGCGAGGGTGAAGCGCAGTACACGGTCGAGACCCTGAGCGGCACGATCACCCTGGAGCTGCGCGACTGACAGCGATGCCGGGGACGATCAGGGCCTTTCAGCGTGGGCCTGCCACTCGTCACCGTGCCGATCGAAACGCGTTGCCAGGTTGCCTCCCTCACGCAGCCAAAGGCAACGCAACACCGAAAGCTCGACATCGAAGGCCGTGAAATTTTCACGGCCTTCTTCTTCATGACCATCTGACACGTCCAGCAGGTACAAGGCTTTCTGCTCGGGCGGCATCTGCTTCCAGAGCTCGTCCAGCAGCTCGCGATCACGCACTTCCTGCGTGCGTCCGTAAGCACGCACCTGGAGCTTTTCCTCCGGCGACCAGAACACCAGGCAGACATCCGGTTCGGCTTCCATTTGCGAGTGCTTGTGACTGCGGCGGTCGGTGTAGAAGCGGAGACTGTGCGCGGCCGAATCCGCGTCCCGCAGAACGACCATCCTCGCATCGGCGCCCGAATCGCTCTGGCTGGCCAGCACCGGAATTCTCCACGTGCCGGCGCAGCTGCTGATATGGCCCCACACCGCCTCGAATTCACCTGGCTCGATCACCCGGTCCTGCATGGTCAGCGCTCTCCATCCACGTATAATGGCGACAGTCTCTCACAGCGACGGAACGGCGACATGCAAAAACTGCAGGTATTCACCACGGGCGGCACCATCGACAAGGTCTATTTCGACGCCAAGAGCGAATACGAAGTGGGCGAAGCGATGATCGGCCGCATCCTGCACGAGGTGGGCGTGACGTTCGAGTTCGAGGTCGCAGAGCTTCTTAAAAAGGACAGCCTCGACCTGGACGAGCATGATCGTGCCCGGATCCATGAAGCCGTGGCCGCCTGCCCGGACAAGCACATCCTCATCACCCATGGCACCGACACCATGGCGGAGACCGGTCGCCAGTTGCTGGACATCCCGGGCAAGACCATTGTCCTGGTCGGCTCGCTGAGCCCCGCGAGATTCCAGGGCAGCGATGCCGTTTTCAACATCGGTTGTGCCGTGGCGGCCGTTCAGACCCTGCCGCCGGGTGTCTATGTGACCATGAGTGGCCGGGTGTTCGAAGCCGACAAGGTGCGCAAGAACCGCGACATGAACCGTTTCGAGGACGCCTGAGCGCAGCCTCGACAGGGTGCCCTTTCTTTCTGCGGCGCAAGCTGTAAGCTTTGTCTATTCCAATCCGGCAGTCGGTTCCGGCTGCCTTTCCAAGGAGGATTGTCCCCATGCAGAGACTGCTCAAGAACGTGTTTCCGGCATTGCTTGGCCTGCTCTTCACGGCGAGTGCCGCGGCCGGCCAGTTCGACGACGTCGAAATCAAGACCACCAAGGTCGCCGATGGCATCTACATGCTGGCAGGCATGGGTGGCAATATCGGCCTGCTGACCGGACCGGACGGGAATTTCCTGATCGATGACCAGTTCGCACCGCTGACCGACAAGATCCGTGCCGCGGTCGCCGAGGTGGGCGAGGGCGATATCCGCTTCATCCTCAACACGCATTACCATGGCGACCACACTGGCGGTAACGAAAACCTTGGCAGCACGGGCAGCCTGATCATTGCCCACGAGAATGTCCGCAAGCGCCTGTCCACAGACGAGTTCATGCAGACCTTGCGAGACCAGGGTGCCGAAGATCCGAGCGCGGCGCTGCCTGTGATCACCTTCAACGATGGAATCAATTTCCATATCAACGGCCTTACCTTGCGTGGCGTGCACATTGCCAATGCGCATACCGATGGCGATACCATGATCTGGTTCGAAGGCGCCAATGTGGTGCACATGGGCGACACCTTCTTCCAGGTCGGTTTTCCATTTGTCGATGTCGAGGGTGGTGGTTCGCTGGCCGGCATGATGAAGGCCATCGATCATGTGCTCGCGAAAGCGGACAGCGAGACCCGCATCATCCCCGGTCATGGCGAGCTCACGGATGTGGAAGGACTGAAGGAATACCGCGCCATGCTGGTTGATGTCGCGCGCCGTGTCGAAAAACTGAAAGCCGAGGGCAACAGCGTCGATGACATCGTCGAGATGGATCCGCTGGCCGACCTGCGCGAACGCTGGGACTGGGCCTTCATCAACGCCGACAAGCTGATCCGGGCCATCTATCCGGAACTCTGAGGAGGTCAGACCCATGAAAGCATTCCAGTTACTGGCAGCGCTGGGCATTACCCTGTTGCTGTCGGCCTGTGCCAGTTTCAGCGCGGGTCCCTTTGCCGATTCGGACGAGCCGCATGCGACCCTCGAGGCTGTCATCAATGCGGATGTGACGGACAGCCTGTTTCCTGCGTTGCTGGTCAAGGTCGACGGGAAGGGCGTCGCTTCTCCGCAGCGGCGCACCTATTTGCTGCCACCGGGCGAACATGTACTCAGCCTGGAGCCGGATCGCGAGGCGATACAGCAGTTCGAGAACAATTACGGGCGCAATTACCAGCTGCCCCGGATCTTCTTCGAGCGAAACATCCGGATCAACGTGGAAGAGGGCAAGCGCTACAAGTTCGGCGTGACGATCAAGCGTTACAACTACGCCGACTGGCAACCGTACCTGCAGGAAATCAAGGACTGACCTCTTCAGTTCGCGGAACTGTCCCCTGACGCCGCCGTGCCGCGTTCCTGCCGGGCGCGGGCGATGAACTCGGCGGCGGATTCGCCTGGGTACTGCACCAGCGACGATTGCTCAGCCTCGCCCGGAACAAACAACCTCTCGGTCTGGGCATCGGCATTGTACAGCCCGACCAGCAGGTCGCGAGCAAAGGCGAAAACCTCGTCCGAGAGGCCTTCGTAGGGGGCGTTCATCACCCTGATCTTGACGAATTGCCCGTTGAACTCGGTCAGGTACAGGGTATAGCTCAACGCCTGCCCGCTGCGTTGCAGCGCCATCTGGCTGCCGACAACGGCAAACGGCACCGACAGTACGTCGCCATTGCGCTCGAAGTTGTAATTCCACTCGAACTGGCGCGCGGACTCGATCTTCACGTCCTCGTAGATGCCTGCACTGGCCGCTGCCTCGATTTCGGCCAGGACCTGCCGAAATTCCGCGGTCACCAGCATGGCGTCACCCGCATCGAGCAACATCGTGCGGGCAGGCTCGCTCAGTGGATAGACGAATACACTGGCAGTGAAATCGACATCGCCGCTGTAGCTGTAGACGGTGCCATTCACGCCGTCATCATAGACATGCTTTTCACTCAGCAGCATCCCGCCAACGGCCAGTGGCAGCTGGACCTGGTCGATCTCCTGCCTGGCGGCAAGCTTCGCGGCGACCTCTGCCGGTGTGGCATCAGCGGCCACCCAGGTTTCCTCGCTGCTTTCTTCCTCTGCAGGCGGCGGTGCCTGCGCAGGCGTACCGGCACAGCCGGGCAGCGCCAGGAGGATGAACAGGAAAAGAGAGCGGGGGCTGACAATACGGACTGGCACGATGACGACCTTGAATATGTGGACCAACCGCCATCTTACTGGCAACGCCCCGCCAGTGGAACGCCAGGCAGGCCGCACCTCGGGCAGCCGAGGAAGGGGGTGCGCCAGGCAGGTCGGTATGGGTTAAACTGCGGAGAACGCATCAGAACAACGGGGATCTGATGACCTCACGGAAAGCGGAAGCGAACGCCAGCGTCGAGTCGAATGCCGATCGCGAGGCGCGCGAGGCGCGGATACGGCGCCTGCAGACCGAGCTTGCCGCGCTGCGCCAGGCAGCCGGCGTTAATGACGGCTTGTCGCCGGACCGCAGCGATGATGACGACGATGCCTCGCTCACTACGGTCAAGGTGCCCGCGGCCTTCGAGCCGACCTTTCTTGAAGCCCAGCGCTACGTTCGCCGCTACTTCAGCTCGCAGGAGCAGGATCCTTCCTCGGCCAGCATTTCGATCGCCGGCGAGCGCTACGTGCTGGTACGCGCCGCGTCCTTGTCCGTGGAATTCGTCCAGCTGGTCAAATCCCTGTATATCGACAAGGGTGAAGCCGAAGCACAGCGTGCCGCCAACAATCTCCTCTATGACCTGGCGCATGCCATCGGCCAGGCGGATGCCCGCGCGTTCCGGCAGAAGATGAAGCTCGAGTCGCCGATCGAGGCGTTGTCAGCAGGCCCCATTCACTTTGCCTTCGCTGGCTGGGCCTTTGTCGATATCTCGGCGGATTCCAATCCGTCGCCGGATGAAGACTTCCTGCTGCTTTACGAACACCCTTATTCCTTCGAATCACATTCCTGGCTGGCCAAGGGCGAGCGCAGTGGCCAGCCCGTCTGCATCATGAATGCCGGTTATTCCTCGGGCTGGTGCGAGGAAAGTTTCGGCTTGCCGCTGGTTGCCGTGGAAACGGAGTGCATGGCAGCTGGCGGGGAGTGTTGCCGTTTCGTCATGGCGCCGGCCGGTCGTATCGAGGAGCACGTCAGCCGCCTGGCCAGCGAGCGAGGCGATCCTTCAGCCGAGGCAACAGACGGCGTCGCGGCGGAGATTCCTGAATTCTTCTTTCGCAAGCGCCTGGAAGACGAATTGCGCGAGGCGAACGAAAGCCTGGAGAAAAGGGTGGTCGAACGGACCAGGGAACTGGAAGCCGCGACCAGCGAGCTGCGCGTACTGGGATCCGCGATCGAGAACGCAACCGAGGGGTTCGTGATCATGGAACGGCGCGAGGAGGATGGCGAGGCCGTCATCAGCTTCGTCAATCGCGGCTTTTCGGAGATCACGGGCATGAGAGATGCCGACGTGCTTGGCAAGTCGCCGGACCAGTTGCCCGTGGCATCGGACGACCGGCACTTGCTGGTCGAGATTCGAGACCGACTGCGGGAAGGGAAATCGGTCGATGTCGAAGTGACGGCACTGCGGCCCGACGGCACGGAATACGAACTGGAAGTGCACGCCATGCCTGCCGACCCGGAAAAGCAGCCAGCACACCGCTGGGTCGCCATCCTGCATGATGTCAGCGAACGCAAGGCGCACCTCGAGGAGCTGCAGCGCCAGGCCCTGCATGACGAACTGACCGGATTGCCGAATCGTGCGCTTCTCTACGACCGTATCGAGCATTGCATCGAGGGCCTGGACCGGCACGACAAGGAATACGGCCTGCTGTTGCT
>JAWWBS010000041.1 GCA_033720895.1 Gammaproteobacteria bacterium | reverse complement strand
GCCCTATGCCAGCCACGACGACCTGCGCGAATGTGCCGGCCTGGCGCTCGGCAGCCCGACGCGCTTCGGAAACATGGCGGCACCCCTGAAACATTTCATCGACTCCACCGGTGGCCTCTGGGTGTCGGGCGAAATGAGCGGAAAACCCGCGGCGGTGTTCACCGCCACCGGCACCATGCATGGCGGCCAGGAATCGACCCTGCTGTCCATGATGCTGCCGCTCCTGCACCACGGCATGTTGCTACTCGGCATTCCCTATTCCGAGGATGCATTGAACACGACCCGATCGGGTGGCACGCCGTATGGCGCTTCGCACGTGGCTGGCAATGATGGCGAGCTGCCATTGAGCGACGACGAGGCCGAGCTTTGCCGTGCGCTTGGCAAGCGGCTGGCTGAAACCACTCTTGCACTGGCAGGCAGGTCATGACCGACAGGATCCTGAGCATGAATTCGATCGCCCTGGCACGAATCAACAGCGTACTGGCCGCGGGCCTGGCGCTGCTGTTTGCCAGCTGGTGGTTTGCCAGCACGTCGACCGAACCCGACGTGGTCAGGACGTTCAGCCTGATCGGCATCATCCCCAACCTCCTTCTGGTACCCGGCCTGTGGCTGGGCAACCGCACGGCAACGACCATTGCCGGCTTCATTGCACCCTTCTATTTTGCGCATGCGGTGATGGAGTTGTGGGCGAATCCCGCGGTGCGAGGCTGGGTGCTGGTCGAAACCCTGCTGAGTGCAGCTCTGTTCATGGGCGCGATGATCTACTTGCGCGGTGGCGCGCCCCAGCAGCCGACTGGCACGACGCAGGACGACTAGCCGGCGCCAATCACATCCTTGACGAACGGAATGGTAAGGCGGCGCTTGGCCTGCATGGCAGCGGCATCAAGTCGATCCAGCAAGCTCGCCAGCTCCCCCATGTCCCTCGAATGCCGGGTCAGCAGCCAGCGCGCCACCTCTGCCGGCAATTCCAGGCCACGCTGCCTGGCCTTCGCCTGCAAGGCTTTCTGGCGACCGTCGTCGTCCAGCGACTGCAACTGGTAGACCAGCATGTAGGAGAGCCGGGTTTGCAGATCCGGCAGGTCGACCCCGGATGACGCGGGCGAATGGCGACTGGCCACCAGCAGGCGCGCCTGGCGATCGTTCAGGCGGTTGTACATATGAAACAGGGCTTCTTCCCAGGCTGCATGACCGGCAAAGGCATCGAGGTCATCGACCAGCACCAGGTCGAGAGCATCCCAGCCCTCGATCATCGCCACAGGCACATTGCTGTGCTCGGCACCTGAAAGCATGCCGGTTGCCAGTCCGTTCTCCGCCGCTGCTTTCGCAATGGCATGCAACAGGTGTGTCTTGCCACTGCCACTGTCGCCCCAGGCGTAGAGAAACCGGTCGCTGCCCGTGGCATCTGCCAACATGGCGCGCAAGGCTGCCAGCAGCACACGATTGTTGTCCTCGACAAAGCTGTCGAGGTTCAGGTCGGAACCTAGCGAGATACCAAGAGTAAGCTGGGTAGCCATGGAGGAATGCCGGATCAGCGCAAGCGATACTTCAATACCGGATCCTCGGCAGTCTCGAGGGAAGGCACGCCCAGCGAGAACACCTCGTCCCTGCTGACTTCGACCAGCATCGAACCGAGGCTGATGGCGCGCTGCAATGCTCGCGACGAGCCAGTCAGCTCTATTTCGAACAGCAGCGAGTCACCACCGACCTTCACCGGACCGATCGCCGAAACGGCGCTCAGGGAAGTCAGGTAGGAAGAGACACGACCGTATTCCTCAAGTGTCGTTACGCCTTCGATTTCAAGCTTGACCGTGCCGCCACCCCCGAAGGAGGAAACCACCGAGAATTCGGTCGCATAGCGTTCGGCCAGCTCGCCGATACCCGCGGCCAGCACCGCGTCCAGGTCCTCGCCGGTGCTTTCCCAGTAGAGGCTGTCACCCTCGCGGGTCAACAGCGTGAATCGTCCCACCCAGTTCCGGCTTCCGGACTGGGCAAACAGGCTGACCGCCAGGGCATTGTTGGCCCCTGCGGACTCCGCTGCCTGGCGCAACGGCTGGTCATAGACGCTCCAGACATCTTCAAAGCCGACCCGGCCGGCGGCACCGGACGCGGCAGGCAGCTCGACCGGCACGCCCCGGTAAGCAGCCGCCCGACGCAAGCTGTCGACCGGGTTCTGGTCGTCGATCACGGTGCGCTCCGAGCGCACGAGTTGTCGGCCACTGCCCGTCGACAAGGCCAGCCAGACCTGGGTGCGCGGTCGCTCCCGTGCCCACAGCGGCACGCCGCGGCCCTGCAAGGCGGCCTGCACGGCATTGACGTCGAAGCGGACCTGCAGGCTCAGGGGAAGCTCGACCTGTTTGCCATCGCGCTCGACCTCGATCGGCGCAATCGACTGGTAGCTGAACTGCTGCAGGAAGCGATTGGACTGCCGCAGCACGGCCTCGACCTCGGGCATCTCCAGGTAGCCCTCGCGCCCGGTCAGTCGCAACACCACAACCTGCATGGCTTCCCTTACAGCCGCCTCGCGCTCGCCACGGGACTGGTCCGCGACCGGAATGCTGACCGTGCCCAGCGGGGCCGCGCCCAGCGCCGGACTTGCCAGCAGCAGAGGAGCAAGCAGGGAGATGAAAACAAGGATATTCAGGCGTTTCGGCACGACCGGGGTCTCCAGCTTTTCGATTCCAGACAAGATGTTCTCTGACACCGGCCAACGGCGGAATTCGCGTCGCCGGGCCAGATTCGGTCATGTACAATATCACGCTTCCGGGCGTGCTCGCTGACCACCACAGTCAGCCACCGCAATCGACACCTGTGCAGCAGAAAAAAGCCGATTTCATGACAAAAAAATCCTCCGAATCTTCCCTCAGCTACCGTGATGCAGGCGTCGATATCGATGCCGGCGAAGCCCTGGTCGAGCGCATCAAGCCGGCCGCCGCCAGAACCCGGCGCCCGGGTGTAATGAGCGGACTGGGTGGCTTCGGCGCCCTGTTCGAACTGCCGACCGGCTTCAAGGAGCCGGTACTGGTCTCGGGCACCGATGGGGTCGGCACCAAGCTGAAACTGGCCATCGAAACCGGTCGCCATGGCGGCGTCGGTATCGACCTGGTCGCAATGTGCGTGAATGACGTCATCGTACAGGCCGCCGAGCCGCTGTTCTTCCTGGATTACTACGCCACGGGCAAGCTGGATGTCGAGGTCGCCAGCCAGGTCGTCGAAGGCATCGCCAGGGGCTGCGAGCTGGCTGGCTGTGCACTGATTGGCGGCGAGACCGCCGAGCTGCCCGGCATGTACCAGGGCGAGGATTACGACCTGGCCGGCTTCACTGTCGGCATTGTCGAAAAATCGAAGCTGCTGGACGGCAGCAAGGTCGCCGCGGGCGACGTGATGATCGGTATCGCTTCCTCCGGACCGCATTCGAATGGCTACTCGCTGATACGCAAGGTACTGGAACGCTCCGGTGCCAGCCTGGACGACACCTTGCCCGATGGCACGGCCCTGGGCGACGCGCTGATGGCGCCGACACGAATCTACGTCAAGCCCTTGCTCGACGTCATGCAGAAGTGTGATGTTCATGCGCTGGCCCACATCACCGGCGGCGGCCTGACCGAAAACATCCCCCGCGTCCTTCCTGAGGGACTTGGTGTGAACATCCGTCGCGACAGCTGGCAGCTGCCAACGGTGTTCGAGTGGCTGCAGCAGAATGGCAACATCGAGGATCTCGAAATGCTGCGCACCTTCAACTGCGGCGTTGGCATGGTGGTCATGGTCGCGGCCGACGAGGCCGACACGGTCATCGACCTGCTGGGCAAGGCGGGCGAGACTGCCTTCAAGCTGGGCGAGGTCGTTGCTGGCGAGGGTGTCAGCTACTCCTGATGTCGAGCACAAACGACAGCCTGCCCGTGGTCGTGCTGATCTCGGGAAACGGCTCCAACCTGCAAGTACTGATCGATCGCGCCGACGAACTTGGCATCGACATCCGTGCCGTGGTCAGCAATCGCGAGGGCGCCTTCGGCCTGGAGCGCGCCCGCCAGGCGGGCATCGCTGCCGAGGTGCTGCTGCCACGAGACTACGGCTCCCGCGATGACTACGACGCCGCACTGGCCGAACACATCCGGGCGTACTCGCCCGGACTGGTCGTGCTGGCCGGCTTCATGCGCATCCTGTCGCCAGCATTCGTGCAAGCGTTCGCCGGTCGCATGTTGAACATCCACCCTTCCCTGCTGCCGAAGTACCGCGGCCTCAACCCGCACGCGCGCGTGCTGGAAAACGGCGACACCGAGCATGGTGCGAGCGTGCATTTTGTCACCGAGGAGCTTGATGGCGGCCCTGTGCTGATTCAGCAGAAAATCGCAGTAAGCTCGTCAGATGACGAACAATCACTGGCCAGGCGAGTCCAAGTCCTTGAACATGAAATCTATCCCCGCGCCGTGGCACTGTTTGCCAGTGGCCGGGTGAAAATGCGGGATCAGGCCATCGAGCTGGATGGCAAACCGCTCGCCGCACCGCTGGACTGACCCGGCAACGGCTCGGCCGCGACCAGGAGAAGCCATGAGAACTTTGTCGCTACCTGCCATGCTCACCGCTGGCCTTTTGCTGCTCGCACCTGCTGCGCTTGCGGCGGCGGGCTCGCAGCCATCCGGAACGACCCGCACCGAGGACGGCAAGCTGCGCGAATTTCATGCCGTGTTCCGACTGGAACGTGGCGGTCATGAAGTGGCCGAAGCCGTCATGAGCCTGAAGAAGGTGGACAAGGAAACCTATCGCTACACCTCGCATTCCGAGGCGCTCGGGGTGCTGTCGTTCTTCGTCAAGGACGAAATCGACGAGGTCAGCGTCTTCCACGTGAACAACGGCGAGATCGTACCGCTGAGCTACATCTACCGGCACAAGGGGTCCAGCAAGAACCGCAACGAGGACCTGACCTATGACTGGGTCAACGGGATTGCTGCCTCCGACTACCGCGGCAGGGAATCATCGATACCGCTGATGGCGGGCACGGTCGACCGCTTCCTGCTGCCATTGGCG
Organism: Gammaproteobacteria bacterium; assembly: GCA_033720895.1. Classification (NCBI taxonomy): domain Bacteria; kingdom Pseudomonadati; phylum Pseudomonadota; class Gammaproteobacteria; species Gammaproteobacteria bacterium. Next base: position 14,305 of record JAWWBS010000041.1, on the reverse strand, counting down.
CTGGGTGCCTCGCAGGGTATCGAATCGCTGGACACGACCGTGCCGGTCATCGACAAGGGCGAGGTGAAGCAATGGCATCTCAAGGCGCTGCGGACCGAAACCCTGCAGACGCGAGCCGGCACCTTCGAAGCATTGCGCATCGAAAGAGTGGATGATGACACCGACAAGACCGTGCGCATCTGGCTGGCACCAGCCCTGAACTACGCGCCGATTCGCATCGACTACCAGAAGCGCGGTGACCGGCTGCTGCGTCTCAACCTGCACTCGCTGAAGTAGACGCCTCAGGTCTGCGGCAGGGTGACGCCTCGCTGGCCCTGGTACTTGCCGCCACGATCCTTGTAGGACGTTTCGCAGACTTCATCCGACTCGAAGAACAGCATCTGCGCCACGCCTTCATTGGCGTAGATTCGCGCCGGCAGCGGCGTGGTGTTCGAAAACTCCAGCGTCACGTGACCTTCCCATTCCGGTTCCAGCGGCGTGACATTCACGATGATGCCGCAACGTGCATAGGTCGATTTGCCCAGGCACACCGTCAGGACATTGCGTGGAATGCGGAAGTACTCCACCGTGCGCGCCAGCGCGAAGGAATTGGGCGGGATGATGCAGACATCGCTCTTCACGTCGACAAAGGAATTTGCATCGAAATGCTTCGGATCGACCACCGCCGAATTGATGTTGGTGAAGATCTTGAATTCGTCGGCGCAGCGCACGTCGTAGCCGTAGCTCGAGGTGCCGTAGGACACGATCTTGCCGCTGCCGTTTTCACGCACCTGGCCGCCCTCGAACGGCTCGATCATGCCTTCATTCTCCGCCATGCGGCGAATCCACTTGTCGCTCTTGATGCTCATCTGCCCCACTCCCAGGGAATTGTTGTCAGGGAATACTCTTCGATCTGCAATCAGCTGTCGTCTTCCGAAATGCTCGGGAATGCTCCCGCGGTGCCACTCGCATCCCGCGCCAGGCCCGCCGTCATCTTCAGCGCGATCTCGCGGTAAGCGGCCGCGACATCGCCGTCCGGCTCGGCCGCCACCGACGGCGTACCCGAATCGGCCTGCTCCCGTATCCGGATGTCCAGCGGCAAGCCGCCAAGATAACGGGTCTCGTAGGTCGTGGCCATTGCCTGGCCGCCGTCCTTGCCGAAAATCGCTTCTTCATGCCCGCAGTTCGAGCAGACATGGGTACTCATGTTCTCGATGATGCCGAGCACGTTGACGTTCACCTTGCGGAACATCTGCAGGCCCTTGCGCGCATCCAGCAGCGCAATGTCCTGCGGCGTGGTGACGATCACCGCGCCAGCCAGCGGCACGCGCTGGCTCATGGTCAATTGCGTGTCGCCGGTGCCGGGCGGCATGTCGACGACGAGGTAGTCGAGCTCGCCCCAGTTGGTTTCGTTCAGCAGCTGGGTCAGCGCCTGGGTCACCATGGGCCCGCGCCACACCATTGGCTGGTCCTCGTCCACCAGGTAACCGATGGACATGCTCTTCACGCCATGGTTTTCGAGCGGCTCCATGACCTTGCCATCCTTGCTCTCCGGCTTGCCGCTGATGCCCAGCATGCGCGGCTGGCTCGGGCCGTAGACATCGGCATCCAGCATGCCGACCGTCGCACCCGCCTGTGCCAGGGCGACGGCGAGATTGGCCGCCGTGGTCGACTTGCCCACGCCACCCTTGCCCGAGGCGACCGCGATGATGTTCTTGATGCCGGCCAGCGGTGCCAATTGTCCCTGTACCGCATGCGCCGTGACTTCCCAGTCGATGCTCACCGGGCACTGGACTCCGGCAGCTTTCAGGGCGCCGTCTATCTCGGCCTTCAGTGGCTCGATGCGCGCCGCCGCCGGATAGCCCAGCACGATGGACACCGCACCGCCCGCGTCGATACCGCGATAGGCGCCTGCGCTCACCAGGTCCTGGCCGAGATAGGGATCATGAATGGCGGAGAGGATGTCGCGAATCTGGCTTTCGTCGGGGTTCGTCAAAACAGACCTTCGCTCGCATTGGATGGGTGGAATCGCGACGGGATTCTACCATCCTGTGCCGGTCACTTGTGATAGCGACCGTACCCGCTGGCCGGGATGGCCCTCGAAGCCCGCAAACCATGCTCCGAGCGCCCTGCTATGGCATAATTTCGGCTTGCGCCAGCCTTCCTTCTGTTGCTGGCGAAACGCGCCGGGGACTGGCGCGAAATTTCATGAAATCAAGGACTTACATGCCTGCTACCGATCAAAAGCGCCGCCTGCTGGTCACTTCCGGCCTGCCCTATGCGAACGGACCCATCCACCTCGGGCACATGGTCGAGGTCATCCAGACCGATATCTGGACCCGCTTCCAGCGCCAGCGCGGCCACGAGGCCTATTACATCTGCGCAGAGGATGCCCACGGCACCCCGATCATGATCCGTGCCAGGAAGGAAGGCACCTCCCCGGAAGAACTGATCGCGCGGATGAAAAAGGACCATGAGGCCGACTTCGAAGGCTTCCTGATCCGGCACGACAACTACCACACCACGCATTCCGACGAGAATCGCGAGCTGGCGAGCCTGATCTACACGCGGCTCAGGGATGCCGGCCACATCGATCGCCGCACCATCAAGCAGGCCTACGATGAAAAGGAAGGCATGTTCCTGCCGGACCGCTTCATCAAGGGCACCTGCCCGAAGTGCGACACCGAGGACCAGTACGGTGATTCCTGCGAGGCCTGCGGCTCGACTTACAGCCCGACCGAGCTGAAGAACCCGGTGTCGGTCGTGTCCGGCACCAAGCCGGTGGAACGCGAGTCCGAGCACTATTTCTTCCAGCTCGGTGACTTCGAGAAAGACCTGCACGAGTGGATGGATCACACCGGCCTGAACCCGGCCGTGCGTTCCAAGTTGAACGAATGGTTCGATGCCGGCCTGCAGGACTGGGACATCTCCCGTGACGAGCCCTACTTCGGATTCGAAATCCCGGATGCGCCGGGCAAGTATTTCTATGTCTGGCTGGATGCGCCGATCGGTTACCTGGCAAGCTTCAAGCAGTTCTGCGCCAGCAACGGTCTCGACTTCCAGGAATGGATGAAGCCCGGCTCGGACACCGAGATGGTGCACTTCATCGGCAAGGACATCACCTACTTCCACTCGCTGTTCTGGCCGGCCATGTTGAAGGGTGCCGAGTTCCGCCAGCCGTCCGGTGTCTACGTGCATGGTTTCCTGACAGTGAACGGTCAGAAGATGTCGAAGTCGCGCGGCACCTTCATCCTGGCAAAGACCTACCTCGACAATCTCAATCCCGAGTACCTGCGCTACTACTTTGCCGCCAAGCTGGGCGCCGGCGTCGAAGACATCGATCTCAATCTCGAGGACTTCGTTGCACGTGTGAACTCGGACCTGATCGGCAAGGTGGTGAACATCGCCAGCCGTTGCGCCGGCTTCATCAACAAGAAGTTCGACGGCAGGCTCACGAGCAAACTGGATGATGAAGCGCTGTTCAAGGAACTGGCCGACGCCTCGGAAGCAATTGCCGAGTGCTACGAGAAGCGCGAGTTCTCGCGGGCCATGCGCGACATCATGGCGCTGGCCGACAAGGCCAACCAGTACATCGACCAGAAGAAGCCCTGGGTGCTCGCCAAGGAAGAAGGCAAGGACGCGGAAGTGCATGCCGTCTGCACCATGGGCATCAACCTGTTCCGCCAGCTGGTCAGCTACCTGAAGCCGGTGCTGCCGGAGCTGGCCGAAAAGTCGGAAAGCTTCCTCGACATCGAGCCGCTGGAGTGGAATGCCGTCAAGCGCCCGCTGCTCGATCACGAGATCACGAAATTCAAACCACTGCTGACGCGCATCGAGGCGTCGCAAATCGAGAAGATGCTGGAAATGACCAAAGAAGACCTGGAAGCCGAGAACAAGACGACCGCGCAGGACATCTCCTCCGACGCGACCAAGACCGATGTCGCACCCATTGCCGACACCATCGGCATCGATGATTTCATGAAGGTCGACCTGCGGGTCGCGAAGATCGTCAAGGCCGAGCATGTCGAAGGCGCGGACAAGCTGTTGCAGCTGACGCTGGATATCGGTGCGGGCGAACGCAACGTGTTTGCCGGCATCAAGAGTGCTTATGCGCCAGAAGACCTGGAAGGCAAGCTGACGGTGATGGTCGCCAACCTGGCACCGCGCAAGATGCGCTTTGGCGTGTCCGAGGGCATGGTGCTGGCAGCAGGCCCTGGCGGAACCGAACTTTTCATTCTCGAGCCGCACGCCGGTGCACAGCCGGGCATGCGCATCAAGTAAGGCGCTCACCACCGCTTTCGAGCAGGGGGAGACATGGAGGCAATTGCCAACATCGGATTGATCGTGGTCAGCGCCGTGCTGGTCAACAACTTCGTGTTGGTGAAATTCCTCGGCCTGTGTCCCTTCATGGGCGTGTCGCGCAAGCTGGAAACGGCGATCGGCATGGCACTGGCGACCACCTTCGTGTTGACGCTGTCCTCGATCGCCAGCTACCTGGTGAACAGCTACCTGCTGGCGCCGTTCGAACTCGAGTACCTGCGCACCATTTCCTTCATCCTGGTGATCGCTGCTGTCGTGCAGTTCACCGAGATGGTCGTGCGCAAGTCCTCGCCATTGCTGTATCGCGTGCTGGGCATCTACCTGCCCTTGATCACCACCAACTGCGCCGTGCTTGGCGTGGCCTTGCTGAACGTGCAGGAGGCGCACAGCTTCGTCGAGTCGGCCTTTTACGGCTTTGGCGCTGCCGCCGGTTTCTCGCTGGTGCTGATTCTCTTTTCCGCCATTCGCGAACGGCTTGCCGTGGCCGATGTGCCAGGCCCGTTCAAGGGAGCGGCAATCGCGATGATCACGGCGGGGCTGATGTCGCTCGCTTTCATGGGCTTCTCAGGACTTATCAAATGAGCTGGGGAAACGTCGCCATTTGCCCCATGGCCGTGTTGCAGCGCGTGCTCGGCTGCTCATTGACCAGCCTGTCAACTCCGCGCCTCGCACTTGCTGGGCCTTGCCCTGGAACAAATCGCTCGAAACGACGCTGCCTTGATGCAATGGCGGTGACATGCTGACCGCCATTCTCGCCATCGCGGGGCTCGCCCTGGTCTTTGGCCTGGTGCTCGGCTATGCCGCCGAGCGCTTCAAGGTCGATGGTGACCCGGTGGTCGACCAGATCGATGCCATCCTGCCTCAAACGCAATGCGCGCAATGCGGATACCCCGGTTGCCGACCCTATGCCGAGGCCATTGCCAACGGCGAGGCCGACATCAACCAGTGCCCGCCGGGCGGCGAGGATGGCGTGCGTGCCCTGGCCGAGTTGCTGGATCGCGAAGTGAAACCGCTGTCGGAAGAACACGGCGTCGAGAAACCACCGATGGTCGCCATCATCGACGAGGACACCTGCATCGGTTGCACCCTGTGCATCCAGGCATGCCCGGTCGATGCCATTCTTGGCGCGGCCAAGCAGATGCACACCGTGATCGAAAAGGAATGCACCGGCTGCGAACTCTGCCTGCCGCCCTGCCCCGTCGATTGCATCGACATGGTCGAGACACCACCTGCGCCCGGTTTCTGGAAATGGCCCGAGCCACAGCCTGATCTCGGAACTGCAGAGGACGAGGAGGCCGCACATGGCTGACGTCGCGCGCCCCGGCGGGCCGGACCTTCACCACTTCCCGGGTGGACTGGCGCTGGAAGACCGCAAGGCCATGGCCACGCGCCTGCCACTGGAAACTGCCAGCCTGCCTGCTGAAGTCGTCTTGCCCCTGCGCCAGCACATCGGCCAGCCGGCGGTGCCGCTCGTTGCAGTCGGTGACAAGGTTCACAAGGGACAGCCGGTTGCCGAAGCGGACGGCCGCGTCAGCGCCTTCGTGCATGCACCGACATCCGGCGAGGTCATCGCCATCGAACTGCACGACGTACCGCACCCGACCGGGCTGCAGCAGGAGTGCATCGTCATTCGCGCCGATGGCGAGGACAGCCTCGGCAGCAACAACAGCTGGCCTTACCAGGGTCTCGAGTGGAACCAGGCCGACCCGGCAGACATTCGCAGCCGTATCCGCGAAGCCGGCGTGGTCGGTCTCGGTGGCGCCGTATTCCCGACGGAGATCAAGGTCGACGCCGGCAACTATGCCGCCATCGACAGCCTGGTCATCAATGGCGCCGAGTGCGAACCCTACATATCCTGCGATGACACCCTGATGCGCCATGCCGCGGACGAAGTCATTCGCGGCACCGAGATCCTGCAGCGCGCCAGTGGCGCGGTACGCTGCATCATTGCCATCGAAGACAACAAGCCGGAGGCCGGCACGGCGATGGAAGAGGCGCTGCGCGCAGCAAAGGAAGCGAACCCGGACCTTCCGATCGCGCTGATTGCCGTGCCCTCCATCTATCCGGAAGGCGGCGAGAAGCAGCTGATCCAGGTACTGACTGGCCGGGAAGTGCCGGCCGACGGCCTGCCGCAGGACATCGGCGTGATCTGCCACAACGTCGGCACTGCCGTGGCGGCACGACGAGCGGTGGAGGACGGCGAGCCGCTGATCCGCCGCATTGTCACCGTGACCGGGGAAGGCGTGGCAGAACCGCGCAACCTTGAAGCCCGGCTGGGCACGCCATTTTCCAGCCTGGTACGGGATTGCGGCGGCTACACCGAGGATGTCCAGCGCCTGATCATGGGTGGCCCGATGATGGGCTTTGCCCTGCAGCACGACGAGATTCCGGTGACCAAGGCCACCAACTGCATCCTGCTGCCCAGCTCGGAAGAAATAGCACCACCGACCGAGGTCATGCCCTGCATTCGCTGCGGCGAGTGCGCGGCCGCCTGTCCGGCCTCCTTGTTGCCACAACAGCTTTACTGGCACACCCGTTCGCGTGATTTCGATGCCGTGGAAGAACATGCCCTGTTCGATTGCATCGAGTGCGGTTGCTGCGACGTCGTCTGCCCCAGCCACATTCCGCTGGCCAGCCATTTCCGCTTCGCCAAGACGGAAATCTGGGGCAAGGAAATCGAACGCGCCAAGTCGGACATTGCCAGGCAGCGCTTCGAGGCACGCCAGGCCCGGCTCGAACGCGAGAAGCTGGAGCAGGAAGAAAAGCGCAAGCGCAAGCAGGAAGCCTTGAAGAAGCTGGGTGACGCCAAGGATCGCAAGGCCGAAATCGACGCGGCGCTGGAGCGCGTGAAATCCCGGCGAGGCCAGCCGCCGACAACGAACCAGGAGCAGGAAGACTGATGGAATTCAGGAAATCCAGCGCCCCCTTCCTTGCGCCGCAGACCTCGGTCAGCCAGGTGATGCTGCACGTCATCGTGGCACTTGTCCCTGCGACCGTCGCGCATATCTGGTATTTCGGCTGGGGCATCGTCATCCAGATGTGGCTGGCGATCGCGACGGCCTATGCCGCCGAAGCCGCCATGCTCGCGCTGCGAGACAAGCCGTTGCGACCGTTTCTCACCGACTTCAGCGCGCCGGTTACTGCCATCCTGCTGGCCTTCTGTGTTCCGCCGACCTCGCCGTGGTGGCTGGTCGTCATCGGCACGGCCTTCGCGATCGTTTTCGCCAAGCACTTGTACGGTGGCCTCGGCTTCAACCCCTTCAACCCGGCCATGGTCGGTTACGTGGTACTGCTGATTTCCTTCCCGACACAGATGACCAACTGGCTGGCTCCGGAAATGCTGGTCGACCAGGAATTCCGCATCACGCTGTGGCAGACCATCAGCACCATTTTTGCTGGCACCTATCCTTCCGGCGTGAATGTCGATGCAGTGACCTCGGCGACGCCACTGGATGTCATGCGCGCCTCGCTGGCCGACAACCGCACGGTGATGGAAATTCGCAACAACCCCATGTTCGGTGACTTCGGCGGCCGCGGCTGGGAATGGATCGGAAACTACATCGTGCTGGGCGGCATCTGGCTGCTGTACAAGCGCGTGATCCGCTGGCAGATCCCGGTTGGCGTGCTGGCCGGTCTCGGGATCACCGCGTTCGTGTTCTATGCACTGGATCCGAGTTCGCATGCCTCGCCGGGATTCCACGTCTTCAGCGGTGGTGCATTGCTTTGCGCCTTCTTCATCGCGACCGATCCGGTCTCGGCAGCGACCACCGAGCGTGGCCGCCTTTACTACGGCATAGGCATCGGCGTGCTGATCTACGTGATTCGCACCTGGGGTGGCTACCCCGACGGTGTTGCCTTCGCCGTGTTGCTGGCGAATCTCTGCGCACCACTGATCGATCACTACACGCGACCACGGGTCTACGGCCATGCCGGCAAGTAACTCGCCCATCACGCGCATCCTGCTGACGACTGTCACGCTGACGGCGTTCGCTGTCGGCGGTGTTGCACTGGTCGCCTGGGTCAACGAGCAGACCCGCGATCGCATCACTGAAAACGAACGCCAGATCCTGGTGCAATCCCTGAACCAGGTCCTGCCTGCCGAACATTACGACAATGACCTGCTGGCCGACCGCATTGTTGTCAGCGATCGGGAGCGGCTCGGCAGCAAGGAAGCCCTGCCGGTCTTCCGTGCTCGCCTGGATGGCAAACCAGCCGGCGTGGTGATGGAAGTGATCGCGCCGAATGGCTACAACGGCGACATCCGGCTGCTGGTCGGCATCCTGGCCGATGGCACACTCAGCGGCGTGCGCGTGTTGTCACACAAGGAAACACCCGGCCTGGGTGATGTCATCGAATCCGGCAAGTCGGACTGGCTGGCGCAATTCCCTGGCAGAAAACTGACCAAAGCCAATGTCGATGACTGGGCCGTGAAGAAGGATGGTGGTGACTTCAGCCAGCTGACCGGCGCGACCATCACGCCGCGCGCCGTGGTTGAAGCAGTGAAACAGGCGCTGCAGTATTTCGACCAGCACAATGACATGCTTTTCGACAAGCCCGCCAACGAGGCCGATGATGAAATCTGAACGCGCCATCATCCGGGACGGACTCTGGGACAACAACCCGGGCATCGTGCAGTTGCTTGGCCTGTGCCCCTTGCTGGCCGTGTCCGGCACCCTGGTCAACGGACTTGGGCTGGGCATTGCCACCACGCTGGTGCTGCTGGGCTCGAACGTCATCGTCTCGGTCATTCGCCAGTGGGTCAGCGAATCGATCCGCATTCCGGTATTCGTGCTGATCATCGCCTCGCTGGTTACCACGGTCGAGCTGGTGATGAACGCCTGGTTCCATGACCTTTACCGCACACTGGGGATTTTCATTCCCCTGATCGTGACCAACTGCGCCATCATCGGCCGCGCGGAGGCCTTTGCCTCGCGCAACTCGATACCGCGTTCAGCGCTTGATGGCATGGCCATGGGGACAGGTTTCACCGCGGTGCTGGTCATCCTCGGCGCCATGCGCGAACTGGTCGGGCACGGCACCCTGCTGGCTGGTGCGGACATGCTGTTTGGCAGCGGCGCCGCGGGCTGGGAGCTGAACGTGCTGGGCGACAGCTACCCGGGCTTCCTGCTGGCTGTCCTGCCACCGGGCGCGTTCATCGGGCTCGGTCTGCTGATCGCGCTGAAGAATTTCATTGATGAACGACTGGTACCACAGCGTATCGCGCAGCAAGACAGCGTCGAGGCTGCCATGGAGACCGGCAAGGCAACATGAACAAGCCCCATGAATAAGGAAGCTCGCCGAGAAATCTTCCGCCGCTTGCGCGATGCCAACCCGGCCCCGACGACGGAACTCGAGTACGCCAATCCTTTCGAGCTGCTGATTGCGGTGATCCTGTCGGCCCAGGCGACCGATGTCGGTGTCAACAAGGCCACGGCAAAGCTCTACCCCGTCGCCAACACGCCGCAGGCGATTTACGACCTGGGTGTCGACGGCCTGAAGCGTTACATCAAGACAATCGGCCTGTTCAATTCGAAGGCCGAGAACATCATCAAGACCTGCCGCATCCTGCTCGAGGAACACGGTGGCGAGGTTCCCGAGGACCGCGAAGCGCTCGAAGCCTTGCCAGGTGTCGGCCGCAAGACGGCCAATGTCATCCTGAACACGGCCTTCGGCCATCCGACCATCGCCGTCGATACGCACATTTTCCGCGTATCCAACCGGACAAAAATCGCACCCGGCAAGAACGTCCTGGACGTGGAAAAGCGATTGCTGCGTGTGGTGCCGGATGAATTCAAGAAGGACGCCCACCACTGGCTGATCCTGCATGGCCGTTACGTCTGCAAGGCGCGCAAGCCGGAATGCTGGCATTGCGCCATTGCCGATCTGTGCGAATTCCCGCCGAGCAAGCGCCCGACGGGTTGAGCCGACCCTGTTCAGGGCATTGCCATGCCCCACAAGCTGATGCGGTTCACGTCATGCAATTCGCCATTGCATGACAGCACGCAGGCGGCAAGGCGGGAATCCCGGCCCTCGCTGTCACCCTCCGGCGGCGGGTTGTAGTGAAAAACCCCCTCGACCACCACCCACTGCGCATTGATCTGCGGCAACAGCTCCAGGTCGTTCGGGAAGGCTTCTTCCAGGCCCACCAGGCGGATCGCGTCATTGGTCCAGTTGAAGCGATGCTCGGAGGAAAAGTAAAGGTAGGATCCGCTACGGATGCCGAACTGGAAGTCGGCCACGCCGATCAGGCGCACCCGCTTGCCGACAAACTTCTCCGGATTGCCCAGCACCTCCATCATCGAGGCCACGACGGGTGCGAGTTCGGCCTGGCCAAGATCGACCGAGGGCACGCTGGCCGGATCGGCGGCGGGCGGGTGGAAGCCCGTGCCACCTGGGGCCTGCTGGCCGCCACTGCTCGTGCAGGCGCCCAGTCCTGCCAACAATACCGCTCCGGAAAACAGGACAATCACCTGTCGAATCACTGCTGCTGCGCGCATGCCATTCCCCTTTTCTGTCAACGGCGTCTGGAACCAAGACCGGGGCCTTGCTGCCGATATTTCACACCGACCGACCGGTTCCTGCGGCACGCTGACTTCCGGGGCTCAACGGCCGGCGCGGTAGAGATCCGCCGACAGGGAATCCGCCGATTCACGATCAAGGAACGGCAAGTGCAGGCGCTGGTGACGCGCACCGGCCGTGTCCACGCTGAGGCTGGCCATGTGATAGCGACGGTCAAAGGGATTTTCGTTCACCCTGACACTCTGCACCCGATTGCGCGGAACGAAGGCCATGCGCTTGTTCAGCCAGCCTTTCCGCAATACGAAGAATTTCTCGTGCAGCGCCCAGCCCGTGTATTTCACGTAAAGATGCGCATAAAGCCACAGCACCGGCAGCATCGGCAGGATGACAGCCAGTGACCACCAGCCGAGCTGGATGACCGTGCTGGGCGTGGCAATGATCAGCCAGCACAAGGACAGGAAGCGTCCCAGGCGGAAACGCGCCTTGGGCGCCAGCTTCTGCCAGTCGAGATTGCCGGTTTCGACCACCGGCAGTGCCTCCCGGACCAGTTCCTCAGCCTTTGCGGACGTGGCGACCGGTGCGAGCCAGGGGGTGCGCTTGTTGCCACCTTGCTGCTGCTGGTTGCCGGAGTTGCGGCCGAGGCCGCCGGCGAGGTCCACTCGCAAGGACACGCGCTTGAACCAGCGGTGCAACAGGGATTCACGCTGGTGCACGACCTGGATGCGCGGCCGACGCATGGTCAGCGAAACCTTGGTCAACAGGCCGTATTGCGCACGCAGGTCGTCGCCGGAACGGGTCAGCTTGAAACCGTGCAAGGTGATCAGCGCCAGCAGGATGGAAAGAATCCGGGTACCGGCCACCAGGCCGAGGATGGCGGAGGTCACCAGGAATACCTGCATGGCCGTGCCAAGGTGGATGAAGCTGTCTATGGGCAGGCGCTCGATGAATGGCTCGACATAGCGCTCGATCAGCTGGTCCATCCCGAACTGCGAGAAGACACCCAGCAGGGCCGCCACGATGATCATGCCGCGATTGTCGATCAGGCCGTAGCGAACCAGTTCGCGCATCGGCAGCTCCAGCAGGGTCTCGCCGGCCGGGGAATCGACTTTCTCTTCGGTCGCGACCTCTCTCCTGTCGCTGCGTTCGAATATCCTGCTGCGCAGTTCCTTTACGGCGTGATCGTCCAGCACGCGGATGATGGCTTCCGAGCGGCCACCACTGGACGTCTCGACACGCACATCGGCAACTTCCAGCAGCCGATGCAGGATGCCACGCTCGGTATCGACATTCTCGATACGGTCGTAATCCAGCACGCGTACATTGCGGAAAAACAGCCCCTTGCGGATCACGAGGCCCTTGCGGGAGAACCCGTAGCGATAGAACCACTGGTCCCAGAACGCCGAGATGACGATCGCCACCACCGCTGCTGGCAAGGCGATCAGCCAGGGAAACTGGTCGTTCTTCGCACCGAACAACATGAAGGCAGCCAATGGAATGATCGTCTGGCGAATGCGGACGCCGGTCAGGAACAGCCACGACAGGCCGTGCAGCCTGTAGATCAGTTTCGCGCCCTGCACTTCCTCGGCATCGCGCTGCTCAGACGGCATCTTCGTTCCCCGCCATGGCGTCGCCCTGCAGCTGGTCTCGCAAGGTGGTGGCATCGTCGTAAGCGAGCCCCTCGAGTTCGATGCAGGTGTAGTTGCTGCCCGCCGTATAGAGCTTGAGGGTGGCGATACCGAAGTGCCGCATCACCGGTCCCTGGTAGACATCCGAATGCTGGATGCGGACCTTGGCCAGCGAGGATTCCGCACGAAAGAACACGCCGTCACGGATGGTGATGCCGTTGTCGTCGGCTTCGTAGGCGAGGTGGCGATAGCGTGCAGCCGGGTACCACCACGCAAAGCCGACGACTGCCAGTACGAGTGCCAGGTTGGGCAGGAAACGCAGGACCAGCGGCGTCACCCAGTCAAGGCCGACAAAGAGCGGAATGCCCGTGGCAATACTGATCAACAGCGCCAAGGGCACCGTCCAAATGCGCCATACCGGCACCACACCCGGATCAACGGATTGCATATGTTCCCCCGAATAAGGTCTTTTGCCCTGCACGCGTGGCGCGACAGGTTCCCCGAGTCGCCACCATAACGGCCTCCCGGTGAATTGCAAGCTGCCTGACGAGTGAAATAACAAGCGCAGCAGGCCGGTCCACATGGGGGCCCGGAATCCCTATACTCGGAGGCTGGTATCGACGCGAGCGAGCAAGCAGCATGATTTTTGGCGACAACCGGGGCGAACTGCGCAAGATGTACCAGGAGGCCTGGTCCAAGCACCGCGAGGGCAAGCCGGTAACGGCACTGGAAGCGATCATCGCTGACGTCGTGGCGCTGCATCCGGAGTACCACGCCATGATCGAGTCCGGTGAGGACGTGCTGGACAAGGACTGGACGCCGGAGCATGGCGAAACAAACCCTTTCCTCCACATGGGCATGCACATCGCCATTCGCGAGCAGGTCAGCATCGATCGGCCGCCCGGGATTCGTGCCGCCCACCAGCAGCTCGCCCACAAGCTGGGCGACCAGCACGAGGCCGAGCACGTGATGCACGAGGCACTGGCGGAGACCCTCTGGGAAGCGCAGCGCAACGGCATGCCGCCCGACGAGCAGGCCTACCTGGCCCGGGTGAAGTTGCAGGCAATGAAATGACAGGTGATGAACCGATGAAGGCAGCTACAGATTCACGCTACCCCGTTTCCGGCGCCGGTCTTGGCCTGCGCCGCGGCCTGCTGCGACCACTGGAAGAGTCGCCACCGGACAATGTCGATTTTTTCGAAGTCGCGCCGGAAAACTGGATGGCGGGAAGCGACCAGAACGGTGGAGAGCTTGGTGGCCGGCTCGGCCGCAAGTTCCGCGAGTTCACCGAACGATACCCCTTCGTCTGCCATGGCCTGTCCCTGTCGGTCGGTGGCCCGGCACCGCTGGATGAAGCCTTCGTCAAGCGCGTCGGCACATTCCTGGACACCCACGGCATTCGCTATTACACCGAACACCTTTCCTATTGCTCTGACGATGGGCACCTCTACGACCTGATGCCAATCCCGTTTACCGAAGCGGCGGTGGATTATGTCGCCGAGCGCATCGCGCGGGTGCAGGACATCCTTGGTCGGCGCATCGGCGTGGAAAACGTGTCGTACTACGCCGCGCCGGGCAAGGAAATGGAAGAGATCGACTTCATCAACGCGGTCCTGGAAAAGGCCGACTGCGACCTGCTGCTGGACGTCAACAACATCATCGTCAACAGCATCAATCATCGCTACGACGCAGAGTCCTTCCTGAAAGCCCTGCCACGCGAACGCGTGGTGTATTTCCACGTGGCCGGACATTACGTCGAAGCCGAGGATCTTCGGGTCGACACCCATGGTTCGGATGTTTCCGATCCGGTCTGGGAGCTGCTCGACACGGCCTATGCGCATTTCGGCCCTGTCCCGACCCTG
>JAWWBS010000040.1 GCA_033720895.1 Gammaproteobacteria bacterium | reverse complement strand
CTGGCCTGCCCGGGCGTCCTGAACTGATGAGCACGACGGCATCCGGCACGCCAGCTCATCGACCACGCCGCAATACCTGGGCAATCGGCGATGTGCAGGGCTGCCTCGATGCGCTCAAGGCGCTGCTCGAAAAGATCGATTTCGATCCCGCCCGGGACGAGCTGTGGCTGACGGGGGACCTGGTCAACCGCGGCCCCGATTCCCTCGAGACCCTGCGCTTCGTGCGCGACCTGGGCCGCAGTGCCGTCACCGTGCTGGGCAATCACGACCTGCACTTGCTGGCCGTGGCCCATGGGCACGTGCAAGCCGGCGACAAGGACACCTTTGCAGAGCTGCTGGCAGCCAGCGACAGCGATGAATTGCTCGACTGGCTGCGGCACCGGCCATTGCTGCATGTCGATCACGAACTGGACTGCTTGATGGTCCACGCCGGACTGCCACCGCAATGGAATCGCGCCCAGGCGCTGAGCTGCGCCCATGAAGTCGAGCTGATGCTGCAATCGGTGGATATCGACCGCCTGCTGGCCGACATGTACGGCAATCAGCCGGACCAATGGAGCGCCGAGCTCGAGCATGGGGATGACCCGCTGCCACGCTGGCGTTTCACCATCAATGCCTGCACGCGCATGCGTTACTGCACCGCCGACGGCCAGCTGGATTTCCGCGAAAAAGGCGCCCCCGGCAGCCAGCGGGAAGGCCTGCTGCCCTGGTACGCAGTGCCAGATCCGGAATGGCTGGGGCAGAAAATCGTCTTCGGTCACTGGTCCACGCTGGGGCCGGTTGGCACCGGCCGGGACGACGTGGTCGCGCTGGACACCGGCTGCCTGTGGGGTGGCTGCCTGACAGCCATGCGGCTGAGCCCCCTGGCAGCGGATGGCGAGCAACCGGAAATCAGCGTCGACTGCCGCGGGGCACTGGAACCCGGCTGACGAGCCAGCGACAATAGGCAGGGTTTCTTGACTCCTTATAAGAAGGGTCTCCGGGAACAACCACAGAGAATTCAGAAAGGGGCGACATGGATATCGATCTCAAGGGTCAGAAAGCACTGGTTTGCGGCGCTTCCGAGGGCATCGGCCGTGCCACCGCAAAGCAGCTGGCTGGCCTGGGCGCCACCGTCACGGTCATGGCCCGCAGCCAGGACAAGCTCGCGGCACTGGTCGAGGAGCTCGGCGGCAGTCCGCATGACGCCATCGTCGCCGATTTCGACGATACCGCAGCGCTGGAAGCGCTGATCGAAAAGCAGCTGTCGGATCGCGGCTACACCATCCTGGTCAACAACGCCGGCGGCCCGCCGGGCGGACCCATTGTCGATGCCGAGCCTGATGCCTTTCTTGCCGCCTTCCAGCGCCACCTCGTCGCCAACCAGCGCCTGGTCCAGGGGCTGCTGCCGGGGATGCGTGAAGCCGGCCGCGGCCGCATCATCAACATCATTTCCACCTCGGTTTACGAACCCATCCCGGGGCTGGGCGTATCGAATACCGTGCGCGCTGCCGTCGCCGGCTGGGCCAAGACCCTGGCCAAGGAAGTCGCCGCCGAAGGCATCACCGTCAATAACGTGCTGCCCGGCTTCACCGACACCGGCCGACTGGAAAAACTCTTCGCGGCCAAGGCCGAGAAGACCGGTCAGCTGCCGGATGCCGTGGCGCAGGCCGCATTGAAACAAGTGCCGGCTGGTCGCTTTGCCCGACCAGAGGAAACGGCTGCCGCCATTGCGTTCCTGGCTTCGCCTGCCGCTGCCTACATCACTGGCGTGTCCCTGCCCGTCGATGGCGGTCGCCTGAACGGGATCTGATGCCATGCAGAAGCTGCAGCATTTCATCAATGGTGAATTCGTCGATCCCGCCCCGCGTGACGGCAAGATCGAATGGCTGGATGTCATCGAGCCGGCGACCGGTGAGGTGTATGCAAAACTGGCCAATGCCTGCGAACAGGATCTTGACCATGCCGTCGGCGCGGCCCTGTCGGCCGCACATGAATGGGCCCGCACCCCGGCGGATGATCGCGGTCGCATCCTGTATCGCCTTGCCGACCTGATCGAAGCCAATCTCGATCGTCTCGCCGAAGCCGAATCGAAGGACAACGGCAAGCCGCTGAGCGTGTCCTCCACGGTCGACATTCCGCGCGCCGCACAGAATTTCCGCTTCTTTGCCGCTGCCGCGACTCAGTTCGCCAGCGAAGCGCATGCCATGGAGCAAGGCGCGATCAATTACACGCTGCGGCAGCCGCACGGCGTGGTCGCCTGCATTTCGCCCTGGAACCTGCCGCTGTATCTCTTTACCTGGAAAATCGCGCCCGCACTGGCCGCGGGCAATTGCGTCATCGGCAAGCCCTCCGAGGTCACGCCACTGACGGCGACCCTGCTCGGCGAACTGGCAAACGAGGCCGGGCTGCCCGCTGGCGTGCTGAACATCCTGCATGGTCGCGGTGCGGACATCGGCCCCGCGCTGGTCGAGCACCCGGACATCAAGGCCATCTCCTTCACCGGCGGCACGAAAACCGGCGCCGACATTGCCTCGCGCGCCGCACCGAAATTCAAGAAACTGTCGCTGGAGCTCGGCGGCAAGAATCCGACGCTGGTCTTTGCTGACACAGACTGGGATGTAATGCTGGACGAAGTCGTTCGCGCAGCCTTCGCCAACCAGGGCCAGATCTGCCTGTGTGGCTCGCGCATCCTGGTCGAGAAGAGCATCGAAAGGAAATTCATCAAGGCCTTTGTCGACAAGGTCAGGGCGATCGCGCCAGCCGATCCGATGGAAGCTGGCACGACCTTTGGTGCGCTGGTGTCCGAGCCGCACATGAACAAGGTGCTGGACTGCATCCAGCTGGCAAAAGACGAAGGCGGCAGGATCGAGTGCGGCGGCGAACGCGTGATGCTCGAAGGCCGCTGCGAAAACGGTTACTTCGTCGCGCCGACGGTCATCACCGGTCTCGGCCCGCATTGCAGGACCAACCAGGAAGAAATCTTCGGACCCGTCGTCACCATCCAGGCTTTCGAGGACGAGCACGACGCCCTGCGCCTGGCGAACGCCACCGACTACGGCCTCGCCTGCTCCATCTGGACCGGCGACACCAGCCGCGCGCATCGCGTTGCCGCGAACATCGACGCAGGTCTCGTGTGGATCAACACCTGGATGCTGCGCGACCTGCGCGTGCCGATGGGCGGCATGAAGCATTCCGGCGTCGGCCGCGAAGGCGGCTTCGAGGCCATGCGCTTTTTCACCGAAGCAAAGAACGTGACCATCAAGTACGAATGAGTTCCAACGATCAATCCAGCAGGAGAGCATGATGCGATCAGGCAACCCGGTACTGAATGACAAGACCTTTTCCCAGCCGAGCACGCTGGGCGGCTATGACAGTGCAAGCGGAGAGCGCATGACGCTGACCGGCACGGTGAACAAGTGCTTCATCATGTTCGCCATCCTGCTGCTCACGGCCAGCTACACCTGGAACGGCTTCTACGAAGCCATGGCCAATCCGAACAGCGATGCCATGGCCTCCGTCATGCCGCTGATGTTGATCGGCATCATTGGCGGACTGGTCGTTGCACTCGTTACCGTGTTCAAGGCGACCTGGTCGCCCTACACCGCCCCGCTGTACGCCGCGCTGGAAGGCCTGGCGCTTGGCGGCATCTCCGCCATGTTCGAGATGCAGTTCCCCGGCATTGTCATCCAGGCGGTCGGCCTGACGCTGCTGACGCTGTTCTCGCTGCTGGCCGCCTACCGCTCCGGGCTGATCAAGGCGACCGAGAACTTCAAGCTGGGCATTGTTGCCGCAACCGGCGGCATCTTCCTGTTGTACATGGTCAACTTCGTCATGGGTTTTTTCGGTGCGAGCATCGGTTTCATCCATGATTCCGGCCCGATCGGCATCGGCTTCAGCCTGGTCGTGGTCACGATCGCCGCGCTGAACCTGGTGCTGGATTTCGACTTCATCGAGCATGGCGCCGAGGTCGGCGCACCGAAATACATGGAATGGTATGGCGCCTTCGGCCTGACCGTGACGCTGGTCTGGCTGTACCTGGAAATCCTGCGCCTGTTGTCCAAGCTGCGTCGTTGAGGGGCAATGACACAATGAGCAGTCAGAAATTCGATTCGGACAAGGCACCGGAACCGGTCGGCCTCTACCCGCACGCCCGCCAGGTCGGGAACCTCTTGTTCCTGTCCGGCGTCGGTCCGCGCCAGCGCGGCTCGAAGGACATTCCCGGTGTGACACTGGATGCCGATGGCAACATCACCGCCTACGACATCGAGCAGCAATGTCACTCGGTGTTCCAGAATGTCGGCCACATCCTCGAAGCCTCGGGCTCGAGCTGGGACAAGCTGGTGGATGTGACGGTCTTCCTGACCAACATGAAAGACGACTTCAAGACTTACAACCGCATCTATGCCGAGTACTTCAAGGACAACCAGCCTTGCCGTACCACGGTGGAAATCTCCAGCCTGCCGACGCCGATCGCGATCGAGCTGAAGTGCATCGCGGTCGTGGAATGATCGAAGGAGAACAGCGATGAATGCCATGAACGTGCTGAATTTCCAGAATTGGATCGATGACAACCGTCACCTGCTGAAGCCGCCGGTCGGCAACAAGGTCGTGTACCCGGACGGCGACTTCATCGTCATGGTGGTCGGCGGCCCGAATACGCGCTCGGACTACCACTGGGAAGAAGGCCCGGAGTTCTTCTACCAGCTCGAAGGCGAGATGGTGTTGAAGACCATGCAGGACGGCAAGCCGGTGGACTACCCCATCAAGGCGGGCGAAATCTTCCTGCTGCCGCCGAAGGTGCCGCATTCCCCGCAGCGCATGGAAAACTCGGTCGGCCTGGTGATCGAGCGCAAGCGCACCGAGGGCGAGAAAGACGGCCTGATGTGGTTCTGCGACAAGTGCCACAATCTCCTCTACGAGGAGTACTTCCCCCTGAAGGACATCGAAAAGGACTTCCACGCCGTGTTCGAGAATTATTTCGGTGATGAAGCGAAGCGCACTTGTGACAAATGCGGCGAAGTCATGCCGGACCTGAGAAAGAAGTGACCGTCATGGAAATTCGCAAGGACAGCCCCGACAGGAAACCGGTAAGGAAGCTCCTCCAGGATTACATCGCTGCCAGCCGGGCAACACATCCGGCGCATGCGCCGTACGTACTCGACATCGAGGCCCTGATCGAGCCGGGCGTGACCTTCTGGTCGGCAAGCCAGGGAGAACTGGTCGCTGGCTGCATTGCCATGAAGGAACTGGGAAACCGGCAGGCGGAGATAAAATCCCTGTGCGTAGACCCGTCGTTTCGCGGCCGGGGAATCGGCAGGATGCTGGTAGACACGCTCATCGCCGATGCAAGGCGTCTGGGCCTGTCGGAACTGTTGCTCGAAACCGGCAACATGGAATTCTACGAAGCGGCGCGCCAGCTCTACGCCAGTTTCGATTTCGAGCCCTGTGGGCCCTTTGCCGATTACGCCGACGACCCGGTGAGCCGCTTCATGCGCCTGGACCTGAGCCAGAACAAGATGAACAACAAGGCCACCTCATGAGCAAGCCACTCAAGATCGACATACACACCCACATCCTGCCGAAGGAATGGCCCAACCTGCGCGACAAGTATGGCTACGGCGAGTGGATCCGGCTCGAGCACCAGAATGACACTGGCTGCGCCCACATGATGAAGAACGACACGTTCTTCAGGACCATCGAGGCCAATTGCTGGGATCCGGGCGTGCGTCTTGCCGAATGCGATACCGCAGATGTGGACGTGCAGGTACTGTCGACCGTACCGGTCATGTTCAGCTACTGGGCCAAGCCGGCCGACACCCATGACCTGTCGCGCTTCCTGAACGACCACATTGCCGAGACTGCTGCGACCGATCCGAGCCGCTTTGTTGCCCTGGGCACGGTGCCGATGCAGGATGCCGATCTTGCCACCCGGGAACTGGAGCGCTGCATCAAGGACCTGGGCATGCCCGGCATCCAGATCGGTTCGCACGTCAATGGCCTGAACCTCGATGCGCCGGAGCTGTTCCCGGTTTTCGAAGCGGCCCAGGACCTGGGCGCAGCGCTGTTCGTGCACCCCTGGGACATGCTGGCAAGGGAGCGCATGCCGAAGTACTGGCTGCCCTGGCTGGTCGGCATGCCGGCCGAGACCACCATGGCAATCTGTTCCATGATCTTCGGCGGCGTGTTCGAGCGCCTGCCGAAACTGCGAGTGGCCTTCGCGCACGGCGGCGGCGCTTTCCCCTTCACCATCGGCCGCATCCAGCATGGCTTCGACGTCCGGCCCGATCTTTGTGCGGTGGACAATGCTGTCAGCCCGCGTGACTACCTTGGCAGGTTCTGGCTGGACTCGCTGGTGCATGATACGGCTGCATTGAAATACATGATCGAACTGGTAGGCGCAGAGCGCATTGCCCTCGGCAGTGACTACCCGTTCCCGCTGGGCGAGCATCATCCGGGCGAGCTGATCGAGTCGCTGGATCTCGAGCCGGAAACCCGTGACCTGCTGCTGCATGGCGCCGCACTGGAATGGCTGGACCTGCCGCTTTCCCGTTTCGAGGCGCGTACTGAGGGAGAGCACTGATGTCACGAGCCAACCTGAGCCTGTCGCTGGATGTTGGCGACGAGACGATCTCCGCCGACCCGGACAAGCCGATCGACCTGTCGATCCCCCTGCTTTTCAACGGGGAGCAACCACGCTTCTTCGGCGCGCCGGATGCGCGCAGCAAGGACCTGGCAGCAGGAGACTGGGTCGGCAACACGCGCCATGGCGGCAGTTGCAACGTGCAGACCTACGAACTCACACCGCACTGCAATGGCACGCATACAGAGTGCATCGGACACATCGTGCACGACGATATCTGTGTCGGCGACATGCCGGGGCTCGGACTGCTGCCGGCAACGCTGATCACCATCAACCCGATGACCCATGCACGAACTCGCGAAACGAGCCTGCCAAATCCGGCACCGAACGATCGCATGATCACGGCGTATGCCATCAAGGAAGCCCTTGAAGAACATGATCACGAGCGCATGCGACATGCCTTGATCATACGTACCTTGCCGAACAGTGATCACAAGGCGGTGCAGGAATACCATGCAGACGACCCGCCGCCGTTCCTCTCCATGGAAGCGGCCAGCCTGCTGGTCGACCTGGGGGTGGAACACATCCTGCTGGACGTGCCGTCGCTGGACCGCATGGCCGATGGTGGCAGGTTGAGCGCACACCACATTTTCTTCGGGCTGCCGCCCGGCGAGCGCTCGGCAAAAGCGGCCGATCGGGCACATTGCACCGTAACCGAAATGATCTATGTCCCGGACGTCGTGCCGGATGGCTATTACCTGCTGAACCTGCAGCTGCCACCCTTCATGACCGATGCGGCACCCTCCCGACCCATCATCTACCAGGCAGTGATTTCATGACCGTCGATTCCGGAAGTTTTTCCGCCCCGTACCGCAGCGACCTCGAGTTTGCCGCCGAGCAGGATCGTGCCGATCCGCTGGCTGGCTACCGTGACAGGTTCCATGTCCCCCAGCGCGATGGCGTTGGCGAGGAAATCTATTTCTGTGGCAATTCGCTGGGGCTGCAGCCAAAGAGCACGCGGCAGTTCGTCCAGGAAGAACTGGACGAGTGGGCCAGTCTCGGTGTGCGGGGCCACTTCGATGCGCGCCGTCCGTGGATGCCCTACCACGAGTTCCTGACGGAGAAGACAGCCGAACTGGTTGGCGCAAGGCCGACCGAAGTCGTGACCATGAACACCCTGACGGCCAACCTGCACTTCATGCTCGTGTCCTTCTACCGACCGACGCAGAAACGCTACAAGCTGGTCATCGAAAAGCAGGCGTTTCCCTCGGATCGCTATGCGACCGAATCGCAGGTGCGCTTCCATGGTTTCGATCCGGACGAGGCGCTGGTCGAGCTGGCGCCGCGCGACGGCGAGGCCTGCCTGCGTGCCGAGGACATCGCGCGCTATATCGAAGAAGAAGGAGATTCGATCGCGCTGGTCATGCTGCCAGGCGTGCAGTACTACACCGGCCAGTTCTTCGACCTGGCGGAGATTGCGCGGCTGGGACATGCGAAAGGCTGCGTGGTCGGCTTCGACCTCGCCCATGCCGTAGGCAACCTGCCGCTGAAGCTGCACGACTGGGATGTGGATTTCGCCGTGTGGTGCAACTACAAGTACATGAATTCCGGACCGGGCGCCGTGGCAGGCTGCTTCGTGCACGAACGCCATCACCAGGCAGACCTGCCGCGCTTTGCCGGCTGGTGGGGCCATGAAAAGTCCACGCGCTTCAAGATGGGCCCGGATTTCCATGCCATTCCCTCCGCGGAGGGCTGGCAGCTGTCGAATCCGCCCATCATGGCCCTGGCCCCCATTCTTGCATCGCTGGAAATCTTCAGCGAAGTCGGGATGGAGCGGTTGCGCGCCAAGTCGCTGCACCTGACCGGCTATCTCGAATTCCTGCTGAAGGAAAAGCTGCCCGAGGACATCGACATCATCACGCCGGCCGACCCGGCAAGGCGGGGCTGCCAGTTGAGCCTGCGCATGAAGAATGGCGATGCCGAGACCGGTCGCAAGGTATTCAAGGCACTCGAGGACGAAGGCGTTACCGGTGACTGGCGGGAACCGGACGTCATCCGTATCGCGCCGGTGCCGCTGTACAACAGCTACATGGATGTCTATCGCTTCGTCGATACACTGGAAAAGGCCCTGCCGGGTCACTGACAGGAACGTAAATACTCATGGCTGAACGCATCATCATTTCTGGCGCCGGACTGGCCGGCTCCCTGCTGGCGGTCATGCTGGCACGTCGCGGCATGCACGTGACCGTCTACGAGAAGCGCAGTGACATGCGCAAGATCGAGCAGTCCGCCGGTCGCTCCATCAACCTCGCGCTTGCCGATCGAGGCATTGCCGCGCTGGCGCATGCCGGCGTGATGGACCAGGTGAGGCCCCTGATGCTGCCGATGCCCGGTCGCATGCTGCATGACAAGGAAGGCAAGCTGCAGTTCCAGCGCTACAGCATCAATCCTGATGAAATCAATTACTCCGTGTCTCGCGGCGAACTGAACAAGGCACTGATGGATGCCGCCGAGGCTACCGGCAAGGTGACGCTGAAATTCGAACACGAAATCGTCGATGTGGATTTCGACGCACGCAGTCTCGCCGTCAGGGACCTGCAGGCCAACGAGCTGATCACCGAGGACAACTGTCGCGTCATTGCCGCCGATGGTGCCGGCTCGCCGGTGCGGCATGCCATGGAGAAGAAACTCGGCATCGACAGCCATACCGACATGCTGGACCACGCCTACAAGGAACTCTCGATACCACCGGCCGACGATGGCGGCTTCCGCATAGACGCCGAAGCCCTGCACATCTGGCCCCGTGGCGGCTACATGGTCATTGCTTTGCCGAACCTGGACGGCAGTTTCACCGTGACCCTGTTCCTGGCCAGTGAAGGCGAGACGAGCTTTGCCAGCATCGACACGCCGGAGACCGTCGAATCCTTTTTCAAGCAGGAGTTTGCCGATCTTCATCCGCTGCTGCCGGACCTGCAGGAAGAATACTTCGGCAATCCGACGGGCTCGCTGGGTACCGTGCGTTGCCAGCCCTGGCATGTCGAGGACTTCGCCGTACTGCTGGGCGATGCGGCACACGCCATCGTCCCCTTCCATGGCCAGGGCATGAACTGCGCCTTCGAGGACTGCCTGCAGCTCGACCAGCTGATCGAGTCGCAGGGCGGTGACTGGTCGGCCATCTTCCCGGCCTTCAGCGAACTGCGCAAACCGAATGCCGATGCCATTGCCGACATGGCGCTGGACAACTACATCGAGATGCGCGACTCGGTTCGTGATCCACGCTTTCACCTCAAGAAGCAGCTTGCCTTCGAACTGGAGAAGCGTCATCCACGGGCATTCATTCCGCGCTACTCCATGGTGATGTTCCACCCCGAGATTGCCTATGCGGATGCCCAGGCACGCGGCAAGCGCCAGAGCGACTTCCTCGACCGGCACATTGCAGGCTGCAATGCTCTCGAAGACGTGGATTTTCCTGCCGTGGAAGCGGAACTGGATTCGCTGCACGGATGATCATCGCGACGACCGGCGGCATTTCCGCTTTTTTACATGCAGATCACGGCAGTTAGCGGCGAATAACCGGAATTTCGCATCAGTTTCACATTCACTGTCAGTTTCCGTAGCCTGAAGCTTCACCCGGCAGCGCATGTTCAGCAGCTCTCTGCTGCACGAAGTGCTTATGTCCTGCAAGCACTCGTTGACGCTGTCGCCCGAACCTTGCTCAGCAAAAGAACAAGGAGAAAGCGATGAGGGTTCATCGTCCGGTTTTCTTTATCTCGGCCAGCGTGATCCTGGCGTTTGTCATCTTCGGCGCCGTCATGCCGGAGCAGACCAAGACCGTATTCAGCGTGGTCCAGGATTTCATCATCACCCGGCTTGGCTGGTTCTACACCCTGTCGGTCACGTTCTTCCTCGGCTTCGTGCTCTGGTTGCTGTTCAGTCGTTTCGGCGAACTGAAGCTCGGCAAGGATGATGACGAGCCCGAGTACAGCCGCTACACCTGGTTTGCCATGCTATTTTCCGCAGGCATGGGCATCGGCTTGCTGTTCTACAGCGTGGCCGAACCGATCCTGCATTACGGTTCACCGCCGGACGCCAATCCCGAAACGCTGGCGGCAGCGCGTGAAGCCATGCGCATCACCTTTTTCCACTGGGGCCTGCATGCCTGGGCAATCTACATCGTCATCGGCCTGGCGCTGGCATTCTTCGCCTTTCGCTACGACCTGCCGCTGACCATTCGCTCGACCCTGTTCCCCCTGCTGGGCAAGAAGATCTACGGACCGATTGGCAACACTGTCGAGATTCTCGCGGTGTTCGGCACGCTGTTCGGCATCGCCACTTCCCTCGGTCTCGGCATCATGCAGATCAATCGCGGCCTGGAATTTCTCGGGCTGATGGATTCATCCGTCGCCAACCAGCTGTGGCTGATCGCCGGCATCACGCTGGCAGCCACCATTTCGGTGGTTACAGGCCTGGATGGCGGCATCCGCAGGCTGTCCGAGATCAATCTCGGGCTGGGGCTTCTGCTGGTGCTGTTCATCTTCATTGCCGGGCCGACGACATTCCTGCTGATGTCCTTCCCGCAAAACCTCGGGAACTACCTGTCCAGCGTGGTTTCGATGTCCTTCGACACGGATGCCTACCAGGGGCAGGACTGGCAGAAGAGCTGGACCATGTTCTACTGGGGCTGGTGGATTTCCTGGTCACCGTTCGTCGGCATGTTCATCGCGAGAGTGTCGCGCGGTCGTACCATCCGTGAATTCATCAGTGGCGTCCTGCTGGTCCCCACCTTGCTGACCTTCATCTGGATGGTGGTATTCGGCAATACAGCCATTCACATGGAACTGTTCGGCAATGGCGGCATCCTGTCTGCGGTGAATGCGAACGTCGACACCGCCCTGTTTGTCATGCTGGAACGGCTGCCCTGGGCATCGGTCACTTCAACGTTGGCGGTCATCGTCATCGCGACCTACTTCGTGACGTCGTCCGACTCGGGTTCGCTGGTCATCGACATCCTGACGTCCGGTGGCGAGCTCAATCCGCCGGTCGGCCAGCGGATTTTCTGGGCCTTGTCCGAAGGCGCAGTGGCTGCCGTGCTGCTGCTGACCGGCGGCCTCGTGGCCTTGCAGACGGTGGCCATCACCACTGCCCTGCCGTTCTGCGCCATCATGCTGTTTATCTGCTGGTCCCTGGTCAGGGGGCTGAGCAGTGATTACGACGATCAGCACCGCACGCTGATGGGGGGTCGGAAATGAGCAAGAAGGAAAAGAAAGACTGGCGTGAAGAACTGAAAGAGGTCATGCAGAGCCAGCCGGCTCGTGTACCCGATTCCAATCGCGAGCAGATCGATGTCGCTCGCGAGGAACTGGAACAGTTCATCGTCTCGACAGTGGTACCCGCCTTCCAGGACCTCGAGAAGGAGCTGGCAAATTACGGGCGCACCGTAGAAATCGACCCTCGCAAGTACCAGGCGTCGATACAGGTATTCAAGGACGGCAAGGAGGAGTTTTCCTACGGCATCCGCGGGCATGTCTACCACACCATGTCCTTTGCCTTTCCGGAGTTCGGCGGCAAGGACGAGCCACGCATCACCCGCGCGGAAGTCGTCCCCAAGCGCGGTGGCAAGCGTGAGTACAACCTGGACGAATTTACCCGTGACGGCATCATCCACGATTTTCTCGAAGAATATTCGAACTGGGCAGAGTGACGGCCCGGCTCCAGAACAAGCGAGGAGAACATGATGAAAACCTGGCACTGGCCGGCCTGCCTGGCGCTTGCGATCGCCGCATCGACACCGACTGCCATTCAGGCCGCGGAGGAAGACTCGCGGCAGCGTGACGGTGCCCTGCTCGAAAGGCTGGAGGCCCTGGAAAAGGAACTGCAGGCCACGCGCAAACAGCTGGATGAAATCGATGACGAGTCGTCGGACGAGGAGAGCAGCAGCAAGGACTACAACGAATTGGGCGGTTCCTTCTGGACCAATTTCGCCTGGCGTGATTACAGCGAGACCAGCAAGTCACGCGGTGGCGACTTCCGCATCGATCCCTTCCGGCTGGATGTGAATGGCCGGGAAGGCAACGTCATCTGGTCTGCCCAGCACCGCTGGTACCAGTACATGGATGTCATTCACCATGCCTGGGTCGGCTACCAGTTCGATGAGGAGACCGACATGGCGATCGGCATTTCCCAGGTGCCATTCGGCATCCAGCCTTATGCCTCGCACAGTTACTGGTTCGGTGTGCCCTACTACGTCGGCCTGGAAGACGACTACGATACCGGCGTTCGTTACCGGACGAAAAAAGGCAACTGGGACATCCAGCTTGGCTTCTACTCCAACCCGGAGTACGCAAATCCCGGCGTGCTGGCTCGTTATTCCTTCGACATTGTCAGCGACGGGACCTTCAACAACGAGGAAATCAACCAGGGCAACGTCCGCCTTGCCTACGACATTTCCTCGGGTGATGACAGCAACACCGAGCTTGGCCTGTCAGTGCGCCGTGGCCAGCTTTACAACAGCGATACCGAACTTACCGGCGATCACTGGGCCGCAGCCGTGCATTTCGACGGCGATTACGGGCCGTGGGGAGTGGAGCTGGAAGCCATTCGCTACGAGTACGCTCCCGAGTATCCCGCCGGCGTCGATCCGCGCAAGGTCGCCAATGGTGCCTTTACGGGCAGCTACATCATCGCGGCGGAAGCAGACCTCTATGTCGCCAACCTGTCGCGCGACTTCGATGTCGACTGGGGACCGATCAGCGGCCTGCGTTGCTACTCGGACTACTCCGTACTGAAGAAGGACCCGGAGGGCTGGGAGGACACGGAGTTGCATACCCTGGGTTGCGGTATCAGCGCCGGCTCGGTCTACACCTTCGTGGATTTCATTCGCGGCAAGAACCACCATTTCCTCGGCACCCCGGCGGCCATCGCCTTTGCCGAGGGCGAACAGGACCCGCGCTGGAAGACACGCTTCAACATCAACATCGAGGTCTACTTCTGAGGAAGCTCCTCTCTGCACCAGAAAGGGCGCCATCGGCGCCCTTTTTCACTTCCGGCTGACCTTTCCGGTCAGCGTCGTTCCAGCACCACGTAACTCGTTGCCACCGGGTTCTTCTCGTCGGCAGCATGGTCTTCGCGCGAAACCTCCTGCCATTCATTGCCGAGCTCGGGGAAAAAGGTATCTGCCTCGAAGTCGGCATGGATGAAGGTCACGTAAAGCCGATCGGCCTGCGGCAGCAGTTCGGCATAGATGCGACCGCCACCAATGATCATCGCTTCGTCCACATCGGCCACGGCGGCCAGCGCAGCCTCCGGCGAGGAATGGACATCCACGCCTTCCGGTGCGAAATCCTCGGAGCGGGTGATCACCAGGTTGGGTCTTCCCGGCAAGGGCCTGCCGATGGATTCGAAGGTCTTGCGACCCATGATGATGGGCTTGCCCATGGTCACGCGCTTGAAGTACTGCAAGTCGGCCGGCAGATGCCAGGGCATGCCACCATCCTTGCCGATGGCATGGTTCTCGCCCATGGCAACGATCATGGACAGGATCATCAGACCGCGACCGGCGCCTTGATGTGCGGGTGATGCTCGTAACCCTCGATTTCAAAATCATCGAAGGTGTAATCGAAGATCGAGGCGGGCTTGCGCTTGATGTTCAGGGTGGGCAGCGGCAACGGATCGCGGGCGAGCTGCTCGTCGGCCTGCTCCAGGTGGTTCAGGTACAGGTGGCAATCGCCACCGGTCCAGATGAAGTCGCCGACCTCGAGATCGCATTGCTGCGCGACCATGTGCGTCAGCAGGGCGTAGCTGGCGATGTTGAAGGGAACGCCGAGGAAAATGTCCGCACTGCGCTGGTAAAGCTGGCAGGACAGCTTGCCGCCCGCGACATAGAACTGGAAGAAGGCATGGCAAGGCGCCAGCGCCATTTCATCAAGCTGCGCCACGTTCCAGGCGGAAACGATGATGCGACGCGAATCCGGTGTTTCCTGCAATTGCTGCATGACCTTGGAAACCTGGTCGATGTGCTCGCCGGAAGGCGTTGGCCAGGAACGCCACTGGTATCCGTAGACCGGACCGAGGTCGCCATTCTCGTCGGCCCACTCGTCCCAGATGGAAACACCATTGTCCTTCAGGTACTGGATGTTGGTATCACCCTGCAGGAACCACAGCAGCTCGTGGATGATCGAGCGCAGGTGCAGCTTCTTGGTCGTGACCATCGGAAAGCCCTGCGACAGGTCGAAGCGCATCTGGTGGCCGAACACGCTCAGCGTGCCAGTGCCCGTGCGATCACCCTTTTCCGTGCCCTCTTCGCGCGCGCGGCGCATGAGATCCAGGTATTGCTGCATCTTGCTTGTTTCTCCGTAGCTTGCTCAGGCGGGTTGTTCGGCCGGCGATTCCCTGCGCGAACGCCACAGCAGGTAAAGGCCGGCGGCGATCAACGGCAGGGACAGCACCTGGCCCATGGTGACCCAGCCAAAGGCGAGGTAACCGATATGCGCATCCGGCAGGCGCACGAACTCGACCAGGAAACGGAAGCTGCCATACATCAGTGCGAACCAGCCGGACACGGCGCAAAGCGCGCGCGGTTTCGTCGAGTACCAGTACAGCACCACGAACATCACCACACCTTCCAGGAAGAATTCGTACAGCTGCGAGGCATGTCGTGGCTGGCCGTTGTAGACCATCGCCAGGGGGAAGTCGGTGACCTTGCCCCACAGTTCGCCGTTGATGAAATTGCCGATACGTCCTGCCCCGAGTCCCAGCGGCACGACGGGGGCGATCATGTCGACCAGCACCCAGAACTGCCGCCCGCTCTGGCGCGCATAAAGCCACATCGCGACAAGCACGCCAAGCAGTCCGCCATGGAAGGACATGCCGCCTTCCCATATCCGGAAGAGGCTGACCGGATCCGTCAGCCAGCTGTCGAAGTTGTAGAACAGAATGCTGCCGATGCGGCCGCCGAGCACCACGCCAAAGGCACCGTAGAAGATGAGGTCGGTGACCTGTTCGCCGGTCCAGCCAGGATGCCGGCCGCTTTTCGCTCGCTTCTGCAACAGCCACCAGGCCAGCGCGATGCCAACCAGGTACATCACGCCATACCAGCGCAGCACGGGATTGAAGGTCATGCCGAAGATTTCGAAAGGTCCGAAACTGGCAATGATGGGGTCGATATCGGGATATTCGAACATGACGGGATTCTACACGGCACCCCGACGCTTTTCAGCGTGGAATTGACTCCGCGTGGTGGTCATTTTTTAGCCACTAACAGCCTCAGGTGCCCGGCAATATCCGGGTCACATAGCCCTTGAGGTAGCGAGTCTCCGGAATCGCCGGATGCTCGGGATGATCCGAGGCCTGGTGACAGTGTTCCAGGATCTGGGCGAAGCGATCGACATGACGCGCTGCACGCTGGATGGCCCGGGCGAGATCCTGCTCGGAAAGGTGCTGGGAGCAGGAGCAGGACACCAGGATGCCGTCGGTTTCCAGTACCTGCAGGGCCGCCTGGTTGATGCGCTGGTAGGCGGCAAGGCCGGCCTTGTAGTCCTTCTTGCGCTTGATGAAAGCGGGCGGATCGACGACCACCACATCGAATTTTTCGCCGGCCTCGCGAAGATCGGCCAGCACTTTGAAGGCATCACCTTCGATGAGCCTGAGGTCGACATCGTTCAGCGCCGCGTTCTGCCGCGCCATCGCCAGCGCAGAGGACGAGGAGTCGACCAGCGTCACTTCGCCGGCGCCGGCCTTCGCCGCCGTCAGTCCCCAGCCGCCGGCATAGCTGAAGACATCCAGCACGCGCTTGCCCTCGGCATAGCGTGGCAATTTGAGGCGATTCTCGCGCTGGTCGAAAAACCAGCCGGTTTTCTGGCCCTTGCCGAAATCGATGGCATAGCGAATGCCGTTCTCCACCACATCCAGCATTGCCGGAACGTCACCGATCACGTCCGGCTCACCGAGCGGCAGGCCCTCCAGCTCGCGCATCGGAACGTGGTTCTGGAAGACAATGCCCGCCGGCTTCACGACCTTTTGCAAGGCAGCAATGATGTCGTCCTTCATGGCCTCCATGCCGGCGGTAGACACCTGGACAACCAGCACCTGGTCGAAACGATCGACAATCAGGCCGGGCAACCCGTCGGACTCGCCGAATACCAGCCGGTAGAAGGGTTCATCGAACAGTCGCTTGCGCAGGCCCAGCGCCTGGTTCAGCCGGTGCACGATGAGACCGCTGATCACCGGTGCCGCCTTGCCATGGGTCAGCAGGCGTGCCGCGATCAGGGACTTCGGGTTCACATAAGCGATGCCCAGCGGCTTGCCGTTCTGGGCCACGACCTGCACCTGCTCGCCGGGCTTGAAGGCGGTCAGGGGCGTTGCCTTGACGTCCACCTCGTTGCTGAAAACCCACAGGTGGCCCGCCTTCAGGCGGCGTTCCTCGTTCTTGCGGAGTTTCAGTTCGGGCAGTGACATGGCGTTGCTCCAGTGCGGAAAGGCCGGCCATCGAGGGCTGAACCCTGAGTCGGCATGGTTTATAGTCGGTGCATTCTAGCAACGCGCGGGCGGGGTTCCCATGGCTGGTTCCGATACTCTCGGCGACAGCAAAACGCAGCAAGGCGAACGCGGTCAACGCGCCACCGCCCGCAACCGGCTGGCCACCAGCTCCAGTCCCTACCTGCGCCAGCATGCCGACAACCCCGTTGCCTGGCAGCCCTGGGACGAGGAATCGCTCGAAGCCGCCCGCGAACAGCGCAAGCCCATCCTGCTGTCCATCGGCTACTCTGCCTGCCACTGGTGCCATGTCATGGCCCGGGAATCCTTCGAAGACGAGCAGACAGCCGTCCTGATGAACGAGCTGTTCATCAACATCAAGGTCGACCGCGAAGAGCGCCCGGACCTCGATCGCATCTACCAGCAGACCCACCAGCTGCTGACCCAGCGGAGTGGTGGCTGGCCCCTGACCGTCGTGCTGTCGCCGGATGACCTGACACCCTTCTTTGCCGGTACCTATTTTCCGCGCGAAGCGCGCTTCGGCATGCCGGGCTTTGCCGATGTGCTGAAACGCGTGCACGCTGCCTGGCAGGACCAGCCGGATGCCATCAACCAGCAGAACGACAAGCTGCGGCAGGTGCTGATGAAATTCGACACCCTGCCCGTCGATGCCAGCGAACCCCTCACCTACAAGCCGCTGACAGAAGCCCGCCGCCAGATCGAAACGCAGTTCGACAGCGAGAATGGCGGCATAGGTTCAGCACCCAAGTTTCCCAATCCGACCTTGCTGGAACTGCTGACACGGCATGCTTTCGTCGAGAACGACCTGCCGGCCCAGCGGCTTGCCATGTTCAGCCTTCGCCGGATGGGCGAGCGTGGTCTCTACGATCATCTCGGTGGTGGATTCTTCCGGTACTGCGTCGATGCTCGCTGGGAAATCCCGCACTTCGAAAAAATGCTGTATGACAACGCGCAGCTGCTCAGCCTCTATGCCAAGGCCTGGCAACGCACGGGCCAGGACGACTTTCATCGCATCGCCAACGAAACGGCCGACTGGGCAATGCGCGAGATGCGCTCGCCGGAAGGTACCTTCTACAGCTCCCTCGACGCCGATTCGGAGCAGGAAAACGGCGAACGTGCGGAAGGCGCTTTCTACACGTGGACGCGGGAGCAGCTGGCCGAGGCCATGCTGGGGCACGAGCATGCCGGCTTGCTGGAAAGCATCGCCAGCCAGCATTTCGGACTCGATCGCCAGCCGAATTTCGACCGTCTCTGGCATCTCAACATCACTGCCGACATCGACGACCTGTCACGCGAGCAGGATGCCGAGCGGGAGGACATCGAATACCTGGTCAGCACGGCCCGGCAGAGGATGTTCGAAAAGCGTGCCGAACGCCCTCATCCGGCCAGGGACGACAAGATCCTCACCAGCTGGAATGCCTTGATGATTCGTGCCCTTGCAAATGCCGGCAGCATTCTCGAGCGCGAGGAACTGCTGGATGCCGCGGGGGACGCCCTGAACCACCTGCGCACCTCTGCCTGGAAGGACAACCGGCTGCATGCCGTCATCAGTGGCACACAGGCGCTGTACCCGGCCTATCTCGATGACCATGCCTTCCTGCTGGACGCGATACTGACGCTGCTTGAATGTCGCTGGGACAGCGCCCAGGTGCATTTTGCCAGGGACCTCGCCGAAAACCTGCTGGAGGATTTCGAGGACCTCGCCAAGGGCGGATTCTTCTTCACGGCCAGCTACCACGACAACCCGGTACGGCGGCTCAAGACCTACGTGGACGATGCCATGCCCTCGGGCAACGGCATTGCCGCCCGTTCCCTCTACCGCCTGGGCCGCCTGCTCGGCGAGCCACGCTATATCCAGGCGGCAGATCGCTGCCTGCGAGCAGCCTGGCCTGACCTGCTGCAAAGCCCGAGATCACATGCCACCCTGCTGCTTGCCCTGCGCGAAGCGCTGGACGAACCCCCGACCATCATCTTGCGTGGCGACCCGACCATGATGTCCGTGTGGCGCGAACGCCTGATGAAAGCCCTGCCACCACATGCACTCATTTTCCAGATCCCGACCGATGCCGATGATCTGCCGGAAGAACTCTCCGTTCACAAGCCGCAGGGCGTATGCACGGCATATGTGTGCCGTGGCTTCAGTTGCTCGCCACCCATTACCGATCGTGATGCCCTGCACGCTTTCATCCAGGAACGCTATTCGCCATGAGCAAGGCACGCCGTTCCGGCCTGCTGTTGCTGATCGCTGCCTGCGTGACCGCCTGCGCAACACGGCCACCGGCACATGTACCGGTGGCCCTGCACGAGCCTGCCATCCCCTATGCGGTCCCGCTTTGCGATGATGAATTCCGCAGCGTCCTGCAGGGCTACAACAGCAGCTACAGCCACCACGGACGCGAAGCCTATGCCATCGACATCGCGCTGCCGCTCGGGACGCCGGTGTGTGCCGCGCGCAGCGGACTGGTAATCGAGGCAAAGGGCGACTCGGATCGTGGCGGGCCCTCGTCGCGCTTTGCCGAGGCAGCCAACCTGCTGCGCATCCGCCACAGGGACGGCACGATCGCCAG
The DNA here is from genome assembly GCA_033720895.1 of Gammaproteobacteria bacterium. Lineage (NCBI taxonomy): Bacteria > Pseudomonadati > Pseudomonadota > Gammaproteobacteria > Gammaproteobacteria bacterium. The sequence goes on along the minus strand of JAWWBS010000040.1, from coordinate 225 downwards.
CTACCTGCATTTTGAAAAGGATGGCGTGCTGCCAGTGGAAGGTGACTGCGTGCGGCGTGGTCAGCTGATCGGACGGGCGGGCAATACAGGCTGGTCGACCGAACCACACCTGCATTTCATGGTTCAGGCCCGGGTCGAAAATGCAGGACTTTGGTCAGTGCCAGTCACGATGATGACATCCGCCGGCCTGCGCAATGAATATCCACCCGGACTGTTTCTCAAGCG